>DASSIA010000118.1:0-17869 GCA_035692345.1 Arthrobacter sp.
CCACTGACGTCCTGCCGCCCCTGCACGGCATGCCGGTGGCGTTCAAGGACCTGACCGACGTCGCGGGTGTGGTGACCACCCACGGCAGTGCGGCGCTGGACCACAAGCCGGCGCCCGCCGATGGTGCCCTGGCCGCAGTCCTTAAGGCCGCAGGCGTTATCTCACTGGGCAAGACCCAGGTTCCGGAGTTTGGACTGACGGCGTACAGCGAAAACCGCATCGCGCCGCCGTCGCGCAATCCGCATGCCCCCAGCCGGAGTTCCGGCGGCTCCTCCGGTGGCAGCGCTGCCGCGGTGGCGGCGGGCCTGCTGCCGTTCGCGCCAGGGACCGACGGCGGCGGCTCGGTCCGCATCCCGGCGGCCGCCTGCGGACTGGTGGGCCTGAAGCCGGGCCGCGGGGTGGTGCCCTCAGGCGAGAGTTCGGGGGATCCCGCCCGACTGGTGGTAGCGGGGCCGCTTGCCCGCAGCGCAGCCGACGCGGCCTTGCTGATGGACGCGCTGGCCCCGTCCGCCGGCAGCAGTTATCTCGGCGCAGTGGACCACGAACCGCGCCCGCTGCGCATTGGTATGACCCTGGACAGCCCATGGTCCACCACCTTCCCCTTCACGCCGGAGCCGGAAGCCCTGGCGGCATTGCAGACGGGGGTCGGCATGCTCGAACATGCCGGGCACGCCGTCAGCGACGCCGACATCCGCTACGACAACCGCTACCCGGACGCCTTCACCACCGCGTGGACCGCCGCCGTCGGAACCGCCCGGATCAGTCCGCACCGCGAAGCCCTTCTGGCCCCGCTGACGCGGACGTTCAGGCGCCGGGCCCAGCAGCGCAGCGTTGCCAAGCTCAACGAGTCACTGGCGTTCCTCCGCCAATTCGAGCGCGACACGATCACGCAGTACCGGGCGTGGGACCTCATGCTGATGCCGGCGCTGGCGCAGACACCCCGGCCCGTGGGCTGGTTTACCGGCGCTACGCACGGCGACGGACCGTGGCCGGCTACGGAATGGCACGGCGACGCCGACGGCGACTACCGCCGGCAGTGCGAATTCGCGCCGTGGTCCTCCATGGTGAACGTGTGCGGCCTGCCGGCCATCACGATTCCCGTGTACTGGACCGGCGGGCTGCCCGCCCATGGCCTCCCGATGGGAATCCAGCTGGTGGGGCCGGTTGGATCGGAATTGCTGTTGCTCCAGGTGGCGTCCCAGCTCGGCTTCTGAGGCTGGATTGAGGGGCTCCAGGGTGTCGACTCCGGCGCCGATCCGGAGGACGATTAAGGGGCAGTCACTATGAGGAGGTCTGTGATGTGCTATTCATCAATGGAGGATTACGGGTGGCGTAACAAGAGAGAAGCCAGCCGGAAACCCGAAGCGCGCCAGGAAACACCGAAGACACACGAAACACCGTCGGAGCCTCAGGAGCCGCATTACACGGCCCGGGACTTCACTTTCTGGGCCTTCCCGCGTCGCTGGAAGGAACGCGAAACCCAGGAGCCGGCCGCTGAGCGCACGCACGAGAAAGTCTGATCTTGCCGGTCAGGCCTGAATAAAGAAAGGCTCCCCTGACCGGGAGCCTTTCCGCTGCCGGTCAGTGTCTGCGCCGGCCAGTGTCTGCTTTGGGCTTGTTCAGTACCTGTAACCGGACCTGCTGTACAGCGAAAGCCCGATGATGAGGAAAAGCCAGAACGCTCCGTACCCCAGCAAGCAAAGATAGCCCAGGACCAGCCCGGTGATGGACATGCCTTTGCCCGAGGGTTCGCGGCGGAGGGCGAGGTGTCCGGTGATGATCGCGGCGATCTGCGGAATCATGAACCAGCCAAGCAGGACCGACGAAATGCCGCAGACCATGCTGGCGATGCTCAGGCCTTTGGGCTGCTGGGCCGGCATGCCATAGTAGGCGGGCTGACCGTAGGCCGGCTGGCCATAGGGGCTGGGCGGCTGGGCGTAGGGCGCTCCGTACTGATCGCCTGGCTGGCTGTATGCGCCGGGTTGGCTGTACTGGCCCGCCCCCGGCTGGTTCCAGTCATACAGCGGCGGCGGGGGAACGCTGGAACCCTGCGGCGGCACAAACTGCGGCGGTTCGTAGCCTGCCGGCGAATCGCCGGAACCCTGGGCGCCGGACCCCTGCGGATCAGGGCGCGGAATTGGCTGGTCGGTCATGGTTTCCCCCGTTCGAAGTCTTCGTTTCCCAGCGTACCGCTGCCCTCGTTCGAGCCCTACCGCCCCCAATACGGCAGCACGTAGACAGCAAGGACCACAAAGGAAGCCAGGAACATCAGCCGCGTCATTCCACTGGCGGCATGTTGCTGCGCCCTCGACTTCGTGCCGTGTCCGGCTACGCCACCCGCCCCACGACGGACGCCGTGCGTGATTGGCCGGGGACCCGGGCGGCCTGCCGTCTGGCCGGAGCGCGCCGGCCCAACCGCTGATGGGCTGCCGGTCGCAGGCTGTACCCGCGGCGGATTCACCGCAACCGGGTTCACCGCCTGACTGTCCACGGCAGGTTGGGTGAGCTCCTGGCCGAGGTGCGCATAAAGGCCCACCACCGTCTGCTGGTCGAGCACCGGGGGCAAGGCAAGCACGGCATCAACAACGCGGTCGGCCCCTGCCACCGCGACGTCTGAGTTCGTAATGCCGAAAAGGTCCGGCTGCCCCGCAAGGCAGATCAACGGGCGGACGAACCGCCGGTGCGGCGGCGCCAGGACGGACGCGACGGCGGCGCACTGCGCCAGCGCGCCGTCAACGGACTGTGTCCTGGCGAACCGGCCCTGCCACAGGACACCGGATGAGACGCTGACCTCACCGGTCCAGTTCTTGGCATCGACCACCACCACACCGCCGGGCCCCACGAGTACGTGGTCAAGATTGGCTTTGGGCCGCCCCGGCCAGTGCACGTCGTGCAGCAGGAACCAGCCGTGCGGAAGGAGCCGGCTCAGCTTGTCCGCCACCAGCCGCTCGCCCACGGCACCGGCGTCCCACGACCTTGCGGCACGCTCGGCCTGGTCCAGCTCGCGTTTCAGCCGCTGCACGCGTTCCGCCGCCAGCCTCGACTGCTCAGCTGCCCCGTCCCCTGCCCCCATGACATGCCCCCTGCCTGGTGCCATGCCGACGGCGGCGCCACCCGCCGTCGGGCATTCATCCTTCAGTTTTTCCGAAAGTAGCAGTGCGGCCGGGAGCCGGTATATAGGTACTTTTGGGCCCGGTACTCACTTTTAACTACCTGTTCATGACATTCCGCGTCACAGGGTCCGGATTTTGGACAGGCGCGTATTGCGGCCCGCCCGGGTCTGGCATGCTGGTCCCATGGCTAGCCGCGCGGGCACAGTTGCCCAACCCCAGGACCTTGTTGACATCACTGCGCTCCTCGACGCGTACTACGACATCACGCCGGATCTGGGTGATCCCGGCCAGCGCGTGGCGTTTGGCACCTCCGGGCACCGGGGCTCCAGCCTGAAGGCGTCGTTCAACGAAAAGCACATCGTTGCCATCACGCAGGCAATTGTGGAATACCGCGCCGGCCAGGGCATCACCGGTCCGTTGTTCCTGGCAAAGGACACCCACGCCCTGAGCGAACCGGCGCAGAATTCCGCGCTGGAGGTCCTCGCGGCCAACGGCGTGCACGTGCTCATTGACGCCCGGCACGGCTACACCCCCACGCCGGCGCTGAGCCACGCCATCCTCACCTACAACAACAACCGCCAGCCCGGCACCCCGGAGGCGGACGGCATTGTGGTCACCCCCAGCCACAACCCGCCCGGCGACGGCGGCTTCAAGTACAACCCTCCGCACGGCGGCCCCGCCGATTCCGACGCCACAGGCTGGATCGCCAACCGGGCCAACGAACTGCTCGAAAATGACCTGCGCGGGGTTAAGCGCATCCCCACCGCGGAAGCCCTGGCCGCGGACAGCACCGGAAAATTCGACTTCCTCAGCAGCTACGTTGATGACCTCCCGTCCGTGCTGAACCTGGACGCCATCCGCGATGCCGGCATCCGCATCGGCGCCGACCCCATGGGCGGCGCGGCCGTGGATTACTGGGGCGAAATCGGTGAGCGACACCACCTGAACCTGACCGTGGTGAACCCCACCGTGGACCCCCAATGGGCTTTTATGACCCTCGACTGGGACGAAAAAATCCGGATGGACTGCTCCTCGCCGTTCGCGATGGCCTCCCTGATCAACAGGATGTCCGACGCCGGCAGTTCAGCCGCGTTCGACGTCGCCACCGGCAATGACGCCGACGCCGACCGCCACGGCATCGTCACACCTCTTGTCAACGGGGTGGGCGGCCTCATGAACCCGAACCACTACCTCGCCGTCGCCATCGATTACCTTTATCGCAACCGCAGCGGCTGGAACCCCAACTCGGTAGTGGGCAAGACCCTGGTCTCGTCCTCGATCATCGACCGCGTGGCGGAGAGCCTGGGCCGCAAACTCGTTGAGGTCCCTGTGGGCTTCAAGTGGTTTGTGCCGGGACTGCTGTCCGGTGAAGGCGCGTTCGGCGGCGAGGAATCCGCCGGCGCCTCCTTTAACAAGTTGGACGGCAGCGTCTGGACCACCGACAAGGACGGTATCCTGCTGGCGCTCCTGGCCTCGGAGATCACCGCCGTCACCGGCAAGTCCCCGTCCCAGCTGTACAAGGGCCTGACTGACCGGTTCGGCGCCCCCGTCTACGCGCGCATTGATGCAGCAGCCACGCGTGAGCAGAAGGCGGCACTCGGCAAGCTCTCGCCGTCGGACGTCGCCGCGACCGAACTGGCGGGCGAAACGATCACCGCGAAGCTGACCGAGGCGCCCGGTAACGGCGCTCCGATCGGCGGCCTCAAGGTAGTCACTGAAAACGCCTGGTTCGCGGCCCGTCCGTCCGGCACCGAGGATGTCTACAAGATCTATGCCGAGTCCTTCAGGGGCGAGGAGCACCTCAAACAGGTCCAGGCCGAAGCCAAGGCATTGGTGGACGGCGTCATCGCCTGACCTGCCCAAACCAAACGCTCGTTACTAATGGCCCTTAAATGACCGACGCTCTGTCACTTTCCTGAGGAAAGTGACAGAGCGTCGGTCATTAAGGCCCTAAAGGTGATAGAGCGTTGCCCTCAAAGGCGCCAAAAGTGAGAGAGGGTCAGACGGTGCGGACAACGTCCTCGTAGCTGAACTTGGGCTTCGCTGCGCCCCAGGCGTCTTCAGCGGGCTGGCCGATGTTGACCACCAGGAAGCTCTTCTGCCCGCCGGCCGGGAAGAACGCGGCGTCGATGGCGCTGAAGTCGGCTCCGGTCATGGGGCCTGCGGCGAGGCCGAGGGAGCGGACGGCCAGGATGAAGTACCCGGCCTGCAGGTGGGCGTTGTTGTTGCCGGTGGATGCGGCCAGCTCCGGGGCGGCGTCGTACATGGCCTTGGGGGCGTTGTAACCGGGGAGGAAGTTGTCCCACTGCTCGGCCCAGGCGGTGTCGTAGCTGAGGACGGCGACCAGCGGCGCGGATGCGGTCTTGGCCTTGTTGCCGTTGGACATGGCGTCAACGAGCGTGGCGCGGGCCTCGTCCGAGCGGACGTAGGTCACGCGCAGGGGCTGGGAGTTGAAAGCCGTGGGGCCGAACTTGGTGAGCTCGTAGATGGCGCGGGCCTGGTCCTCGGTCACCTCGCCGGTGAAGGAGTTGGCCGTGCGGGCCTGGGCAAAAATGGCGTCGACGGCGGCCGGATCGATAACCGCTTCTTCGTGGGCAATAGTCATGTGCGTACCTTTCGCTGGGCCCGCTCATCACAAATGACGGGCCGGCGGTCTGCTTTCCACAGTTGTAACTTCAAGCACGTCCGCCCTCTTCCCAAGATGGCACGTGACGTTCACCACACCGGGGTGGCACGGTAAAGTTGCACCGGAAGATCCCAGCCCCAGCGGCACCCCCTTGAAAGGCCCCGACCATGAGCATGCCCGGAATGAAATGGAAGCTCCACGGCACCGGCAAATCGATTAAGCCCGGCCACGTGGTCGCTCCGGATGAGCGGCTGGCGTGGCCCCTGACCATCGGCGTGGGCATGCAGCACGTGGTGGCCATGTTCGGAGCCACGTTCCTGGTCCCCATCATCACCGGAATGCCGCCTGCCACCACCCTGTTCTTCTCGGGCATCGGCACCCTGCTGTTCCTGGTCATCACCAAGGGACGCGTGCCCAGCTACCTCGGCTCCAGCTTCGCGTTCATCGCGCCCATCATGGCGTCCCAGCAGCAGTTCGGCGTACCCGGCGCGCTGGGCGGAGTGGTGCTGGCCGGCGTCGCACTGGCCCTGATCGGTGCGATCGTGCAGAAGTTCGGCGCCGGCTGGATCAACCGGCTGATGCCGCCCATCGTCACCGGCGCCATTGTGGCGCTGATCGGCCTGAACCTTGCCCCCGCCGCCAAAATGAATTTCGACGCCGCCCCCGTCACCGCCGTCATCACCCTGGCCACCATCATCCTGGTCAGCGTCCTGTTCCGCGGAATCCTCGGCCGCCTCAGCATCCTCGTTGGCGTGGTGGTGGGCTACCTGGTGGCCATGCTGCGCGGCGAAGTGAGCTACGACAAAATGGATGCGGCCGCCTGGATCGGCCTGCCGCACTTCCAGACACCTGAATTCCATGTTGGCGTGCTTGGCCTCTTTGTTCCCGTGGTGCTGGTCCTTGTGGCCGAGAACATCGGGCATGTGAAGTCCGTGGCAGCCATGACGGGCCAAAACCTCGACGACGTCTCCGGCCGTGCGCTGATGGCCGACGGCGCCGCCACGGTCCTTGCCGGCTTCGGCGGCGGCTCCGGCACCACCACCTACGCGGAGAACATCGGCGTCATGGCAGCCACCAAAGTGTATTCGACGGCGGCGTACTGGGTTGCCGGAATTTTCGCCATTGTGCTGAGCTTCTCGCCGAAGTTCGGCGAACTGATTGCCACGGTGCCGCAGGGCGTGCTGGGCGGCGCCGCCACCATGCTCTATGGCATGATCGGCATTCTCGGTGTCAAGATCTGGGTCCAGAACAAGGTGAACTTCGCCAACCCGGTAAACCTGACCACCGCCGCCGTCGCCCTGATCGTCGGCATCGCCGACTACACCTGGACCATCGGTGACCTGAAATTCACCGGCATCGCCCTCGGCTCGGCGGCTGCCCTGGTGATTTATCACGGCATGAAGGCCATCGCCAAGGCGCGTGGCTCGGTGGCCGAACCGGAAACGGAGCAGGCGGGCCTGCCTCCTGCCGCGAAGGCCGCCGTCAACGCAGCAGCGAAACGCGCACCGAAGAAGCGCTGACGCTCCGGAAGTGGTGGCCACGCTGCCTCAGGCAGCGTGGCCACCGCCGATAAACGGTCCCGGCGGGGTGCCAAGGCCAAAAACGGGCCCCGCTTCCGGACGCTTGGCGGTCAGTGCCGCTTCTGCCGGGTGCCGCAGCTGGCGGATCACCCACGGCACCAGGTATTCCCGGGCCCAGATCAGGTCCTCCGCCCTGGCGTCCTTCCAGCTGCGTGCCAGCGGCGGTTTCGGCTCCAGCGGCAACAGGGTGTGCTGCACGCCCAGCGCGTTGAGCACGGCCGCGGCAATCGTGTGGTGCCCCAGCGGTGAAAAATGCAGCCGGTCCGGGTCCCACATGCCCGGGCCCGAAAGTTCACGCAGGAACCACAGGTCAACCATCACGGCGTCGTGCCGGGCGGCCACTGCGTGGAGGTTTTCATTGAAGATGGCCACCTTCCCCCGGATCTGGCTGAAGACCGGCGTAGCACCCCAGTCCGGTCCGGCGAAGAGGACCACCGTGGCGCCGGAGCTGGCCAGCCGCCCCACGCCGATGTCCATCCGCTCTGCCAGCCGGTCCGGGTCGCTGCGCCGGAAGACGATGTCGTTGCCGCCGGCCGAGAGCGTTACAAGGTCGGGCTTGAGGGCCAGTGCCGCCTCAAGCTGTTGATCGAAGATCTGCTGCATTATCAGTCCCCGGACGGCGAGGTTGGCGTAGGCGAACTCCGGCTGGTTCACACTGAGTTCCTCGGCAGCCCGGTCCGCCCAACCCCGCAGACCGCCCTTGCTGCGCGGCTCCGGGTCCCCGACGCCCTCCGTGAAGGAGTCGCCCAGCGCCACCAGCCGGTGCCAGGGGTGCGGCTCAGGCGGAACGAAGTTGCGGGTTGGAATATCCTGCTTCCAGACGTTCATGCCGTGCTCCCTGTTTTGTAGGGTCCGTGCCCGTCCTGCCTCCGGCTCCGGAAGTACTCCCCGGTCACCGGGCCCGGCCCATAATCTGGAATAAGCGTCGCGAGAGGCAGGTCCACAAGCACCCCGGAGCGTTGCTCCAAAGCCAGTTCGACCTGGGCTTCTGCCCGTTCGGCCACCTTGAGAACCATCCAGAGCGCCTTGGCCACATACTCGGCGTAGGCCCGTACCCTGACGATGTCATCACTGGTGAAGGCATTCGGGGCAGTGGCGTAGAGGCTGATCGCGGAGCAGGACCCGGCGGTGGCCACAACGGGTATGGATAGCAGCGACCGGACGCCGTGGTCCGCTGCGGCACTGGCATACCCCGGCCAACGCCGGTCATGGGCCACATCCGCCAGGTGGACAAAGTCTCCTGACCGCAAGGCCTCCAGGACAGGTCCGTTTTCGAACGAGCACTGTTCCTTCTCCGCGGCCCGTGCAGTGTCGCTGCCGGCCGCGATGGTGTGGGCGACCCCGCGGCGGAACACTGTTGCGGCCCAGCTGATGCCGCGCCGGTCCCCGTCAATGCGGTGCATGAACCCGCGCATGACCGCAGCCAGGAAGTCCCCGACATCCTGGCTGTCGAACACCATATCCTGAGGCTCGGGAAGCAGTTGGCCTCCCGGCGCCCCTGGCCTCTCCCGGGTCATGGTCCACGCCTAGGCTCGAAACGCGTGGCTCACTGCAAAACCTACTCCAAGTTTACGTCCGTGCGAGGCTCACGGGTGGCCTGGGGCCACACAAAAACCGCATTCCTGCCCGGTGGGGCCCAAGGCCTCAGCCGGCGTCGAAACTTTCCCGGCCGTCCTTGTCCGGTGATTCCTTTGCGGGCAGGTCGTTCCCGCTGCCGTCCGGCAAACCGGCTGCGTCCTGGCTGTTCTCCGACGAGAACGATTCCGCGTGCGGCCGGTCGGCGGTGGCATCGGTAATCCCGGCCTCGGCAGAAGGTACATCCGCCTCGCGCGCAGGGTTCGGCCCGCCCGGCTCCTTGCCCGGATCGTTACCTCCAGTATCTGCATGCCGCCCGGCGGGCTGCGTCTTGGCCATGCCGCCGGCCTCCTGTTCAGCTGACGGTGTTCCGTAGCCGCCTGCTTCCTGACCCGGCTCGGTGCGCTGGTTGTCCTGGCTCATGGTTCCTCCTGCGGATCCGGATGAATCTGATGTGCAAAACGTCGTTGCAGTCCCTTGCCGCCGGTCCCCGGCAGCGCCGCTCCGAAGATGGCAACAGTTCGTCGAACCGCTCCTGCCTGCACCGGCTCTTCGAAACTATCCGGAGCGGAAGGCTAAGTCCACCACCTACGGGCAAATAATCAGTAAACTTATCAAGTGATGCGGCCGCGCGGGGTCCGGCCTGCATTTTGGAGCCCGCACAGCGCGCATCATGACAGGCACACAGGCACAAGCAAGGGCGGGTCCATGCCGGATGCAGGGCACTCACATGATGCGACGGGCGGCGGCGGGCGCAACGAAACCCGGGAAGAGCAGCTTGACCGGAACTGGGCGGAACTGCTCCAGGAACTGCGGGTCCTGCAGACCGGCGTCCAGATTCTTGCCGGCTTCCTGCTGACGTTGCCCTTCCAGCAGCGGTTCAAGGATCTTGACGATTTCCAGATAGGCCTCTACCTCGCCAACGTGGCGATCGCGGCGCTCACCACCGCCCTGATCCTGCTTCCGGTCAGCGTCCACCGCCGCCTGTTCCGCCAACGGCTGAAGGAAACCCTGGTCTCCAGCGCCGACACCATCACCAAACTGGCCCTGACCGGGGTGGCCATGCTCAGCGTGGGCACCGCGGCCCTGGTTTTCGACGTCACGGCCGGGCGGATCGCGGGCCTGGCCGCCGGGGGCATCCTGCTGACCATCCTGGTGGTGCTGATGATTTATGTCCCGCTGCGCCTGAACCAACGGGCGCCGCGCCGCACCCACCCGACCGCAACCACCAAAGAGTAGGCCCAAGCTCAACTGAAGGAGCGCGCATGCACCAGCGGGTCAAGGAACACGGCCTGTGGTGTGACTTTCGGCGGTAAATGGCTGTGATGGTGCCGGTGTGCGTCCGTCCCCGGCCGTGGGATGTCGCCAGAGATCAGTCCCTGGCGCGCATCTGGGCATCACGAATATCGGCATGCATGTCCCAAGGCGCCTGTGGCAGGACAGCGCCGGTCTCGAGCAAAGATTTGAGGTTGGAGCCAACAGCGGCCCAGCCGAGCGCGGCGGCTTCGGCATCTTCAGGTGTGGGAATGTTTTCGTGCACGATCGAGAGCTTCACGATCTCCTTGTATTCCTCCATGGTGAAGGTGACAAGCGAAGGAGATCCGGTCCCGCCGGCCGGGTCCTCGAAGGTGATCGCGAGCCGGGTAGGGCGTTCGCTTTCCACAACGCGGCCAACGACGTCGGCGATGCCGGAACCGTCGGTGCGGACGTGCTTCCAGGGCTGCCCCGGCTCCCAGGTTGAGACATTGCTGTGGCCCCAGAACTGTGCCGTCAGTTCCTCGCTTGTCAGTGCGTCCCATACGGTCTCGGCCGATGCGCGGATGTAGGTGACGTAGACGTAATCAGGGCGTTTTGTCATAGCGTTTTCCTCTGCTCGTTTCTTGATGGTGCTGACCGCATCCATCCGCGGCCGGTCGAACTTGCTGATCCACCGTTCCTGGATTTCCTGGAGCGGCACCGGGTTGAGGTAGTGAAGCCGTTCCCGGCCTCGGTGCACGACGGCGACAAGGTTCGTGTCCTCAAGAATCCCCAGATGCTGGGTGACGGACTGCCGCGCCATTCCCAGCCCCTGGCACAGCTCGGCCAAAGTCTGGCCGTTCCGCTCGTGGAGGCGGTCGAGCAGCGCACGGCGGGTCGGGTCACCCAGAGCCCGGAACACATCAGTCATGGATCCATTATGCAGGTAAATACCTGCATAACCTATGCCCGTCACGATATCCGCGAGGAGATCCCGGCGGGTTCCTGGATGGCGACGTCGGTGCCGGCGCCGATCGCGATGCCGAGGTCGGCCTGGGCCAGGAACGTGCCGCCGTCCCGGCCATGGAGAGGAAAAGCAGGACGTCGAGGAACTGCGGGGTCCATCGGATCGCCTGGGGCGGGTCCGCCGGCGCTGCGGGTTGTTCCTTGTCGGTCATCTCATGCCGGTGCCGCTTCCGGGTGCATGCTGCAATGTAGGTTGTGTTCCCCGGCCTCTTCGGCCGTCAGACGGCCGTCTTCGATGGTGATGACGCGTTTGGCGGCGGTCCGCAGCCTCTGGTCGTGGCTGACGATAATCACGGCGCGGTTTTCCCGGCAGGCCGCCCCGCACAGGAGCAGCGTCACGTCCTGGCCTGTTTTTGCGTCCAGGTTGGCGGTGGGTTCGTCGGCGAGGACCAGGCGGGGATCATTCGCCAGAGACCGGGCAATGGCCACGCGTTGCTTCTCGCCGCCTGAGAGGTCCCGGGGCAGGTTCCGCAGCCGGTGCCCGAGCTGGAGCTGTTCCAACGCCGCTCGGGCCTTGGTCCGCGCATCTTTCCGGGGCACCCCGGCGGTGAGCAGTGGCAGCATAACGTTTTCCTCGGCGTTGAGGGCCGAGAGCAGGTTGAAGGTTTGGAAGACGAACCCGAACTCCTGCAGCCGCAGCCGGGACAGTTGTGCCGGTGAAAGAGTGGAGGTGTCCTGGCCGGAGATGAGGATCCGGCCGGTGGTGGGAGACATGAGGGTGCCGATCATGGACAGCAGGGTTGTCTTTCCGGACCCGGAGGGACCCATGACGAGCACGATGTCCCCGGCGTCGACAGTCAGGGATACGTGGTCCACTGCGGTCACGGCCGTGTGGCCGGACCCGAAGGTCTTGGATACGTCCCGGACGGTGACGATGCTCATGCCCGGAACACCTCCGCCGGGTCGATGCGGGACAGGCGGCGGACCGGCAGCAGCGAGGCCACCACGGCCATCGAGAGGGTGACGCCGAGGATCCAAGCGGCGTCCAGCCAGCGTATTTCCGTGATGAACTCCGGGACGTAGTTTCCCGCGGCGGCACTGACGGCAAGGGTCAGGGCCGTCCCGAAGACATATCCGAGCATGGCGGCGGTGATGGCCTGCTCGATCACAACCGTATAGAGCTGGCGGTTGCTCACCCCGATGGCCTTCAGGACACCGTATTCGCGTGCCTTTTCGATAGTCGAGGTGAAAATGGTCAGTCCGATCACGGCCATGCCCACAGCGATTCCGATCAGCAGCAGGACCAGGATGATGGGCAGGAAGGTGTCCCGGACGATGTTCGTATTGTTCTCCACGAACCGGTCCTTGGTGATCGCATCAACCGCCGGGTCCGCTTCTATCCGGGACGCCACCACGACCGGGTCCGCGCCGTTTTTCACGGTGACGAGGAAGAAGTTGGTGGCTCCGGGCAGTTGGAGGATGCTCTCGGCGTCGTCCTTGGTTGCGAACGCGAAGGAAAAACTGAGGATGTAGCCGCCCTCGGAGTAGCCTGCGACTTTCAGTTCCCTGCCGGCGACCGGGATGGTGTCCCCGATCCGGATGTCCTGGCTGCGCCCGACCACCCTGTCGATGATGATTTCGCCCTTGCCGGGGACGGACTTGCCCTCCACTACCCGGGCCGGGGCGCCGACGTTGTTCTCCGTATCATCGGCAATGATGTAGAGGTTGATGTCCTTGCCGTTGTGCGCGAACGCTACCCGGCGGCCGCTGAACGGTTTGGCGCTGGCGACCCCGTCAACCCCGGTGAGGAATTCCCGGACGGTCAGGGGCAGCACCGACGGGGTGTGGAACATGTCCGTCGCGCCGGTCTGGGTGATCCAGTAATCGGCCGGGACGGTGCGGATGTACTCGCCGATCTTGTTGCTCCAGCCCTGGTACAGGCCCTGAATGCTCATGATCAGCAGCACGCTGAACGCAACCCCGCCGACGCTGATCAGCAGCCGGGTCCTTTCCTGAACCAGGTTCTTTACCGCCAGGAACAGCATGGCGCCACCCTGGGCCGGATGCGCCCAGGAGCGGGAACATTGCTCATGCCGCAAGTGTCGTGCCTGTTCGACCGGCCCGGTAGTGCCGAACGTCCCCGCCTCGGTCCGCAGCCGGCACCCGGCAGCCGGCACGCGGGGAAGGTATCACGACCCCTCCGGCGCCACTGCCCGCCCTCTGTTTGTTCTCCGGCCGGTTCAGGTGACGGTGACCTCGGTGTACATCCCCGCCCAGTAGTGGCCCGGGAGATTGCAGAACAGTTCATACCGCCCGGGCGGCAGCTCAACTGTGACCCATCCGGTCGCGGACGGCAGGATCCCCTCACCTTCGCCTTCGGCGCAGCTAGCGGAGGCCTCGCCCAGGCTGCCGGCCTCGTCGACCCGGCCGTCCCGGCCCATCGGGCGGGTTCCTGCGCTCTGGGTGCCTGGCAGGGGGACGACAAGCATTTCATGGGGGATGGCGCCGGCGTTGGTGACCACGAAGGTCACTTTGCCCTGGACCAGGGTGGCCGGGTCCGCGGTCAGGCTCATGCTGGCGCGCATCATCCTGGGCCCGGCCAGCATGGGCCGTCCCCTATCGGTGGTGGTGACGTTAACGACGGTGCCGCCGAAGCTCGGCGCCGCACAGCGGGTGGTGCCGGGAATCCCCGCTCCGCCCTGGTTCGTGCCACCACCCAATAACGCAAGCCCGGTCATGGACAACGCGGCCAGCAAAAGGGTCGCGACAACCCCGATCAGGATCTGCGTGCTGCGCGAACGTGTACTCACGGCTTACGTCGGAGAGCAGCCCGGCGTTTCTTCAGCTCGGTCGCGTCGATTTCTCCCCGCGCGAAACGTTCGTTCAGGATCCGCTCAGCCTCATCGTGAGCAGACCCGAAGTATCCCCCGTGCCCCTGGCGTCCGCCGCGGAACAGAAGAATCACCACCGTCACCACACCACCCCAGAACAGCAGCATCATCAGGGCCATAACAATCCAGCCGCCCACACCCCAGTCGCCATACCATCCGTACATCATCCGCGGACCAACCCTTCCATCCCTGCCGCCGTTGCTTCCACCATTGCGCGGTCAGAGCCGAATGAACAGAGCCCTTAGTCGGAGCCCACGTCGGGTCCTGAGGTTTCAGGCCCCTTCGAGGACTTGGCTGGTGGCCCAGGCCAGGTATTTTGCCGCGTTGGCGACGGCGTCCTCCGGGCTGGACGCGACATCCAGCAGCTGCGCGGCGGCTACTACGCCGTGCCCGGCGAGGTCCTCGGGCGTGACCAGGATGCGCCCGGCCACCACAATCACCGGAATACCCCGTTCGCGGGCAGCATCGGCGAGTGCTATGGGTGCCTTGCCGGTCAACGACTGGGAATCCATGGACCCCTCCCCGGTGATCACCAGGTCTGCGTTGTCCAACTGGCCGGCGAGGCCGGTGAGGCCGGCGACCAGCTCGAACCCGCCTTCCAGCCGGGCGTTGGTGAAGGCAAGGAACGACGCCGGGAACCCGCCCGCCGCTCCGGCGCCCGGGATGTTGACGTCCCTGCCGGTCGCTTCACGGAGCACGGACGCCCAGTTGCGCAGGCCGGCGTCGAGCTTTTCGATTGCCTCCTCGTCGGCGCCTTTCTGGGCACTGAAGATGTGGGCCGCACCCGTGGCGCCATACAGCGGGTTTTGGACGTCCACCGCGATCCTGAACGAGACGGCGGAAAGGCGCGGATCCAGCCCCGACGTATCGAGGGCCACCACATCGGCCAGCGATCCGCCGCCCAACGGGACGACATTTCCGGCGGTGTCCAGCGGCTTGAGGCCCAACGCACGCAGGGCGCCGCTGCCGCCGTCGGTCATGGCCGATCCGCCCAAGCCCAGCACAATCTCGGTGGCACCGGCGTCGAGGGCCGCGGCGATGAGCTGCCCGCAGCCGTAGCTGTGGGCCCGCAGGGCGTTGGCGGGGGTGGGTTCCATCTCAGCCAGACCGGAGGCCTGCGCCGTCTCGATAACGGCAACAGCGCCGCCGTCGGCGTTCTTCCGGATGGCCCAGGCGGCGCCCACCGGGGCAAGAATGGGACCCACCACGGCGTTGAGCCGCTCCTCGTAGCCGGCCGAAACAGCGGCCTCCAGGGTTCCCTCACCGCCGTCGGCGATCGGAAACTGGTGGGCGACGGCATCCGGATAGACCCGCAGGGCCCCTTCCGCCATGGCCGCGGCGGCCTCGGCAGCCGTGAGGGAGCCCTTGAACTTGTCCGGAGCGATAAGAATGCGCATCGGTCCATCATGACAGCCACGTCCGGATCCGGCGGGCCGCTCAGTTCGGCCTTACGGCCTCCGCGCCGGGTTCCCGTGTCCGGAGGACCGCAAAGTACCCGGGCACCCGGCTGTCCCCTGCGGCGTCCATCTGCGGGTTTGTTTCGATGGTTGCGGCACCGTCTTCCACCAGCGTCCACCGGTCCGGCGGCATCACCCGGGCGAGCTCCTGCGGTCCGAAGTGGCCCGGCATGGGCAGTTTCCGGATGGCCAGCTCCAACGGCGCCGGGATGTTCCGGGCGGAAGCGCCCAGGTGCGCAACGTACTCCACCGGGTTCCCTGGGAAGTTCGTCTCTGCCAGGAAGAGCCTGCCGCGCTTGCCCACCACCTGCCGGAGGTTTTCCAGGAGGGCCGCCTGGTCCGCCTGGTCGAGGACATGGAGCACGCCGCGGACGAAGACGTTGGCGTCGGTGCCCGCGGTCAGGTCCGCCCCGGCGCCGGGCCGGACCATGTCCCGCGCCAGGAAGCTGACATTGGCCACCCCTGCCGATTCGCCGCGGGCGCGGGCCACTGCATGGGCTGAGACGTCAACGCCCAGGACCTCGGGGAAAAACGCCGCCAGGGCACGGCTGAAGCCTCCGTGCCCGCACCCCACGTCCACAACGGGCAGCCCTGGCTCGAAGTGCCGCTGCAGGACACCCCGGTAGCCCAGCAGTTCGTGGTCAGTGCCGGAGTCCCACAGCACTTCGCTCCCCGCGCCCGTCCGGTTGATTCCTGCCCAATATCTGTCCCAGGCCACGGTCCTGTTTTTTGGCGCAGCCCAGGACAGGATGATCAGTTTGGGCAGGATCAGGTACTTCGCCAGAGTGGCTCGCACCGATTTTGCAGGGTAGGGCATGGTTCACTGATCCTTCAGCAGCCAGGCCGTGGCTTCGTTGCGCGACGTGAAGAAGCGGGTGGGGCAGGGCAACTTGTTGATGCCGAGGATAAAGTTGGCCAGCACTTTGTCAACGGGTGATGCCCCCAGCAGTGCAATGCGGGACGCCTGGCAGGGACGGCCGAAAACGGCGCGGGCTCCGCGGCTGACCTGGGCAGTGGTGGCCATGTCCACCAGCATGGGGTGGCGGCGGTCCCCGCATAGTTCGTTGACGTTTCGCATGGCGGCTTCGGCACCGGATTCAGAGATGGACACCCCGCGCGGCCACCTCAGCTGGAGGACGCCTTGCCCGTCCAGGGTCAGGTCTGCCTTGGACTCCTCTGCAGGCTGGCTTGTCACGATTACCCTCCGCTCATTCTTTTGAGGAACTGGTGTGCCCCGTCACCCTACAATGTACTCAGTCGGGAGCGAACGGGTGCTCACTCAGGAGCAAAGGGGGACAGCTTGCCAGCGGATTCACCACATGTCGCAACCGTGCCGTACCTTGCCATCGTTGCGGACCCGGATGCCGGGCGCCGCGAATTCACGGCAGCGGCCCTTGAGGCGGCGGGCTTCACGGTCAGCACAGCTGGGAACCCCATCAGCCTGTCGGCGCTTCTTGACCACCGCGAGCCCTCAGTCCTGGTCCTGGACAGTTCACTGTCGGACATTGACGCGGCGGCCCCGGTGCTGGTCCTGGTGGACCTGGACAGTCCTGCCGAGGTCAAGGCCGTGGAACATGCCGGCGTGCGGGACTGCATCGCCAAACCGCCTGCTGCCCAGGAACTCGTCCATCGCGCCACCGCACTTATCAATCTGGTGTCGCGCCGCAGCGAGGCCCGGCAGGAAGCGGAGACGCTGCGCGAAAGGCTGCGGCAGGTCTCCGCGGCGGTCCGCGGAACAAATGACCCGCAGCAGATTGCCGACTTTGTGGTCCGGGGGTTCGGCGAGACTTTCGGCGCAGACCGGGTCTGGCTGACCACGTTCGACGACGAGAGGGTGCCGCCCATCACTGCCCAGTGGCACCGGAACCGGCTGGCTCCGCTGCCCGGTGGACTCTTCAAAGACGAGGAACCGGTTCGCAGGACCGCTGATGTCCTGTGGGCACGGGCCGAGGCCCTGGCAACAGACGGAACCCTTGCGCCCCTGGGCGCGGGTGACGTGCGGCTTCCTGCTGAATTTGCGGCGCTGCGTGCCGCGGCGTCCCTGGTGGTCCCGATGGGAGAGGGCAGCTCGTCACTCGGCGTGATCTGGATGGCGCTGCTGGACTCCCCCAGGGACTGGTCACGCGCGGAGATCGGACTCATCCAGCACGTGGCCGGCAATGCGGCCCACGGCCTGATCCAAAGCCATCTGATCACCAGCCAGCAGCAAGTGGTCAAGCAGCTCCAGCAGCTGGACAAGGCCAAGACCGATTTCCTGGCCACCGTCAACCACGAGCTCCGCACACCGCTGACATCGATCATGGCCTACCTGGACATGATCCAGGAGAATACCTCCGATCCGGTATCCACCGAGGTCCACCAGATGCTGGACATCGTGGTCAGGAACACCGAACGGCTGCGGCTGCTGATCGAAGACATGCTCAGC
>DASSIA010000119.1:0-9062 GCA_035692345.1 Arthrobacter sp.
GTGTGGTTCCGCCCGGGAAGCAGCAGCTGTTCGGCCATGGACCCCGCACGGATCCCGAGTGCGGCGAGCTGTGGCATGGTGGCGGCCCGTTCGTCCTTATCCCCGGCCACCAGGAGCATGGGCATGTGCGGAACGGCTTCAGCGGGATCGAAGGGTTCGGCTTTGATGGCATCCACCAGGGACAGCAGCGCGAAGATGTTGTTGCTCGGCAGGAGCATGGCCATTTTAAGCAGGCCGGCCGTGGACTCGTCCGCGATGGGGGTTCCGTCGGCCAGGTAGTGCTGGGCGGCGACCAGATCGAAGGCAGCCAGCGGATCAGCGATGTTCGGTCCGCCCAGGACCAGGCGGTGGACGATCTCGGGCTGCGTGGCGCCGAATTCCCAGGCGAGCCGGGCACCCAGCGAATAACCCACCACGTCCAACCCGCTGGCGGGGTCACCGTCGTGCAAGGGCCGCACACCGGCGTCGAACGCTATCTGCAGGAGATCCGCACGGATCCGGCTGGGGGAGTACGAGTCCATGTCCTCGGGAGCGCCGCTGCGGCCGTGGCCGGGCAGGTCCACGGTGATGATGCGGCGGCCTGCCTCCAGGAGCGCTGCCACCCAGCCGGTGTCATGCCAGTTCAGTTTGCTGGAGGATGAGAACCCATGCAGCAGCAGGACGGGCCGCAGCCCGGCATCCGTGGCAGGATCGAGCACCTCCACATACAGCTGGGGGTCGGTGCCCTCAACGGTGTGGGAATGCATCTCGCCGGTGTGCCTGCCGCTCATGGTGTCAGTCCTCATCAAGTACGGCGCTCAGGCGGACCCGGCGCGTCGGTGCTTAGCACCACTTTACCTGCCTGCGTTCCGGGAACATCAATGGCGGATTGCCCGCCCAACCCGGCAGCGCTATCTGTCGTTTGGAGCGCGGAAAACCTCAGCTGGCGCTATCTGCTTGGAGGTGCGACGGGAGGTGGTGAGCCGGGCGCCGAGCCAGGATGCAGCAGCGATCCCGGCGATCAGGGCGATGGTACTGAACAGCTGGTTGCGGCTGCCCTCGGAACTGAAGCCCACGGCAAAGATCAGCCCCAGGAGGACAAGTCCGAAAATCGTCAGGCCCGGGAAGCCGCTCATCCGCAGGGGCAGGGGTGTCCCGGAACGGTCCGCGCGCCGCCGGAGAATGAGCTGGGAAACCAGGGCCGTGCCCCAGACCACCAGGCACGTGGACCCGACCAGTTGGAACAGCGCAGGCAGGATCCGGTCCGGGAACAGGAGTTCAAGGACGGTGGCGATGAAGCCGAACGCCACGGAGACACCTACCGCCAGCATGGGCACACTGGCACCGCTGAGCCTGGCCAGGAAGCGGGGGGCCTCGCCGCGTTCGGCCAGCGAATACACCATGCGGGACGCGCCATAGAGGTTGGCGTTCAGCGCGGAGAGAAGCGCGACGACGGCGACGAGCGTGATTGCCGTGCCGGCGCCCGGGATCCGGGCTGCGTCGAGCACACCGGCAAAGGGCGATGCGAGGCCGCCGGCGTTGACCGGCAGAACGGCGGCGATGACAAAGACGGATCCGATGTAGAACACCAGGATGCGCCACACGACTGTCCGGATTGCCTTGCCCACGCTGTGTTCAGGGTCCTCGGTTTCCGCGGCGGCCACGGCCACGATCTCGGTCCCGCCGAACGCGAAGATCACCACGAACAGGGCAGTGGCGATACCACCCAGCCCCGCAGGAGCGAAGTCGGTGGTGATATTGGTGAGGCCGGGCGAGGCGACGTCGGGAAGGATCCCCAGGAGCAGCGCGGCGCCTACCGCCAGGAACACCACAATGGCGGCAACCTTCAGGATGGCGAACCAGAACTCGAACTCGCCGAAGTTCTTGACTCCTGTCAGGTTGATGGCGGTAAACGCCACCATAAAGACCAGGGAGAGCGCCCACACCGGGATGACCGGCCAGACAGTAAACAACAGCCCGGCCGCGCCGAGCGCTTCCGCGGCGATGACCACTACCAGTTGGAGCCACCACAGCCAGCCAACGGTCGCGCCGGCGGTTTTTCCAAGAGCCTGCTCAGCGTAAACGGAGAATGCGCCGCTTGTAGGGTTGGCGGCTGCCATTTCCCCCAGTGCCCACATCACCAGGATGATGAGGGTCCCGGCTACCAGGTATGAGATCAGGACGGCCGGCCCGGCGGCGTGGACCCCGGCGCCGGAACCCAGGAACAGCCCGGCGCCAATGGCGCTGCCCAGGCCCATCATGGTGAGCTGGCGGGGTTTCATGGTGTGGCCGAGGTGGGATTCCGGCCGCACTGCCGTGGACTTCAACGTCATGCCTGTCAACCTTCTTGGAGCGTAGGGGGTGTCCGCGCAGGGACCATTTGAATTTACCCCCTTGGGAACCGGTCGGTGGGCGGTGGCCGGAGTGTCCACCAAGGCGCCGTCGCCGCCGGGCTGCGCGGCGCAACATTTTGATTCGGCACAAAGTGGTCGTAGAATCAGTTCTAGTCAAAGTGACTTTAACTAATCGATGGCAATGAAGCAGCAGAGAGCGGGGTGGGCAGCCGTGTACAGCAATTCAGCGAACGTCTCCGAACGGGCCACCGCAGCACCCTCGCTCGCCATCTCCACCGTCATCTTCGCCCTGCGGCCCAGTGAGTCCTCGGGCCGGCCCACCCTGTGGCTTCCACTGGTCCGCCGGATCCGTGAGCCCTACAAGGATCTGTGGGCGCTGCCCGGCGGGCCTCTCACGCACGCCGAGTCCCTGCAGGACGCAGCATCGCGGAACCTCCGGGAAACCACCGGGCTTGCCCCGAGCTACCTCGAACAGCTCTACGCCTTTGGCGGCCTGCACCGCTCGCCCACCCAGCGTGTGGTGTCGATCGTCTACTGGGCCCTGGTCCAGCCCACCGAGGCCGCGCTGGCCGACGAATCGGAGAACGTGAAGTGGTTCCGGGCGGACAAAGTGGGGGACCTGGCCTTCGACCACAACGCCATTGTTGACTACGCGCTCCGGCGGCTGCGGAACAAGCTGGCCTACGGCTCCGTGGCGTACCACTTCCTGGGCGAGTACTTCACGCTCGCCCAGGTCCGGGAAGTCTATGAAGCCGTCTTGGACACCCGGCTGGACCCGGCCAACTTCCGCCGCCAGCTCACCTCCACGCCGGAGATTGAAGAAACCGGCGAATACCTGCAAGGCGGCAAACACCGCCCGCCACGTCTTTACCGCTTCACCGGCCGCCCCGGCCTCGACCCCGATAACAGGAGCACACCATGAGCAGCGTCAATACAGCCATCCAGCTGATCACGCGCGAACAAGCCGAAAGCGCGGCCCGAAGCGCGGCTGCAGGCACAACAGCCGCCACGTGCAGCCCGGCGCTCGCCAAGGGCCCGTGGGAGTATGACCTTGCCGAGGCCCTCGCCGGCGCCCCGGCCTACGGGCCCGGTGCCTCCAGTGCTGACGTGGCACCGGCCGCAACGCCGCGCCAGGGCCAGTTGCCGGAGGAGTACAAGCTCGCCAGCGATGCCGAACTCGATGTGCGCATCCGCGCGGCTAAGGAAAAGCTGGGCGACCGGGCTGTGGTCCTGGGGCACTTCTACCAGCGCGACGAAGTCATCCAGTACGCCGACTTCGTGGGCGACTCCTTCCAGCTCGCCAACGCCGCCCTCACCCGCCCCGACGCCGAGGCCATCATCTTCTGCGGTGTGCACTTTATGGCCGAAACCGCGGACATCCTCTCCACACCGGAACAGGCCGTCATCCTGCCGAACCTCGCCGCCGGCTGCTCCATGGCGGACATGGCGGACACCGACTCCGTGGAGGAGTGCTGGGAACAGCTCGAAGAGATCTTCGGTACCGGAAAGGACGACGCCGGACGCGTCCCGGTCATTCCGGTCACCTACATGAACTCCTCCGCAGCCCTGAAGGCTTTCTGCGGCCGCAACGGCGGGATCGTCTGCACCTCCTCCAATGCCAAGGTGGTCCTGGAATGGGCCTTCGAGCGTGGCCAGCGCGTCCTGTTCTTCCCGGACCAGCACCTGGGCCGCAACACCGCCAAGGCCATGGGTGTGCCGTTGGAGCAGATGCCCATGTGGAACCCGCGCAAGGAGCTCGGCGGCAACGACGAACAGGCCCTGCTCGATTCCCGCGTCATCCTGTGGCACGGTTTCTGCTCGGTGCACAAGCGCTTCAACGTGGGCCAGATTGAAAAGGCCCGGGCCGAGTTCCCCGGCGTCAACGTCATCGTTCACCCCGAGTGCCCCATGGAGGTGGTGGACGCCGCCGATTCCGCCGGCTCCACCGACTTCATCAAGAAGGCCATCGCTGCCGCCACCGAACCGACCACCTTCGCGATCGGCACCGAGGTCAACATGGTGAACAGGCTCGCGGCCGAGTACCCGCAGCACACCATCTTCTGCCTGGACCCGGTGATCTGCCCCTGCTCCACGATGTACCGCATCCACCCCGGGTACCTCGCCTGGGTCCTGGAGGAACTCGTGGAAGGCCGCATCGTCAACCGCATCAGCGTGGACGATTCCGTGCAGGACAACGCCAAGACTGCGCTCGAGCGCATGCTCGCCGCGCGTCCGCTGTAGCCCCCGCTGTCATCCCCACTGCACTAATACCGTAAAGCGAGCCCCACATGAGCGCAGAGAGTCCAGCCGGTGCTCCGGCACCCCGGCGGCTGATCGTCGTCGGGAGCGGTATTGCGGGCCTGTACTCCGCACTGCTTGCTGCCGACGCGGGTGCTGAGGTGATGCTGCTGACCAAGGGCGCGCTCCCGGACAGCAATACTTACTATGCCCAGGGCGGCATTTCCGCCGTCCTGGACGAGCCAGCGCCCGGGGACACCGTGGCCGCGCACATCGCGGACACGCTCAAGGCGGGGGCCGGACACTGCGACGAAGAGGCCGTCCGTGTGCTGTGCACGGAGGCCCGCCTGGATATCGCCGGTCTGGAACGCTTCGGCGTGCGTTTCGATATGGACGACGACGGCGACCCCTCGCTGGGGCTCGAAGCCGCCCATTCAGCGCCGCGGATCCTGCACGCCGGCGGCGACGCAACCGGTGCCGGCGTCGCACGCGCACTCATCAGGACCGTCCTGGACGCCCAGGTCACCGGGAAGATCCAGGTGATCGGGCACGCCCAGGTGACGTCCCTGGTGCTGGACGACGGCCGCGTGACGGGCGTGAATTTCCTCCACGACGGCCGGGAACGGGGCGTCCACGGCGATGCCGTACTCCTGGCCACCGGGGGAGCGGGACAGCTGTTCGCCCAGACCACCAACCCGGCCGTGGCAACCGCCGACGGCCTGGCGCTCGCATGGCGGGCCGGAGCTGCAGTGGCGGACCTCGAGTTCTTCCAGTTCCACCCCACCTGCATGGTGCTGCCGGCCGATGCCCTGGAAGCTGCGGGTAACGGCGCTGAACCGCTGCTGATTTCCGAAGCAGTCCGCGGCGAAGGGGCCGTCCTGCTGGACGCCCACGGCGAACGGTTTATGCCCGCGTACCACCCGGACGCGGAACTGGCCCCGCGCGACGTCGTCTCCCGCAGCATCGCCCTCCACCTGGCCACACTGGGCGACCCCAACGGCCACGTCTTCCTCGACGCCATGGCCGTGGAGGCCAGGCACGGCCAGGGCTTCCTCGACAAGCGCTTCCCCACCATCAGCGAACGCACCCGCCAGGCCGGCGTTGACTGGACCCGTGAACTGGTTCCCGTGGCACCGGCCGCGCACTACTGGATGGGCGGCGTTGTCACCGACCTCTACGGGCGGACTTCTGTACCTGGGTTGCTGGCTGCCGGTGAGGTTGCCTGTACCGGCGTCCAAGGGGCTAACCGGCTTGCCAGCAACTCTTTGCTCGAAGGTCTTGTCTTTGGGCGGCGGGCTGTTGCTGCGTTCCTCGGGAACGTCCCGTCGCAGGACACCGATGCTCCGCGTGCTGTCTCGGCCGCGGGCGGCCTCCCCTTGACGCACGCTTCCGCACCGCTGTCCCGCGACGTGGTGGGCACGCTCGCTTCCGGAACACCCTCGGACGACGACGGAACGGTCGCCTTGAGTGCGGCCGCCTCTGCATCAGTACCATCCGGAGAATTTTCTCGGCGGGCCCTGCGTCGCCTGATGACTGCCAAAGCTGGGGTTCTGCGTACCGGTGTGCTGCTGGCGGAAGCTGAGCAGGCACTTGAGGAGTGGGCCGCCGTTGAACCTGTCGAAAGCTGGTCTGATTCGCTCGATCCTCGGGCGCATGAGGATGCCAATCTTTTGTTGGCTGCGGAGCTGTTGGTGCATGCGGCGGGGGAGCGGCGGGAGTCCCTCGGGGCGCATTACCGCAGTGACAGCGTGCCGGGAGCTGCCGCCGTCGAACATTCTGACAAGCGTTACACCATGAGCCGGAAAGCGAGCCTCGTTAATGACTAGCCTTACCCTCCCCGCTGCACCCGTCCGGGACATCCTGGAGCGCGCCTTTGCCGAGGACGCGCCCAGCGGCGACATCACCTCGCAGCTGCTGATCCCCGCCGAAGCCCGTGCCACCGCCGTCCTCAACGCCCGGGGGCCCGGCGTCTTCAGCGGTGGAACGGTGTTCCGCGACGCGATGCAGCTCGTGGATCCGGACACCGACGTGGAACTGCTGCTCGCGGACGGTGAAGCGTTCGACGCCGGCACGCACCTTGCGCGCGTCACCGGCAGCGCGCGTTCGGTGCTGCTCGCCGAACGGGTGGGCCTGAACCTGGTCCAGCGCATGAGTGCCATCGCCACCAAGACCGCGGAATTCGTCAGGCTCGTGGATGGCACCAAGGCCCGCATCACCGATACCCGTAAGACCACCCCGGGCCTGCGGGTGCTGGAGCGCTACGCCGTGCGCTGCGGCGGGGGAGCGAACCACCGCTACAGCCTCTCCGACGCCGTGCTGGCCAAGGACAACCACCTGGCCGTCATGACCGGCGGCGACCCCGCCAGGCTCACCACCCTGTTGGCGGCCGCGAAGGCCCAGCTGGGGCACACCACCCACTTCGAAGTGGAGGTGGACAGCGCAGAGCAGATCGAGCCCGTCCTCGCCGCGGGCGTGGATACCATCATGCTGGACAACTTCACCCTCGACGGGCTCCGTGCCGGCGTCAAGCAGGTGGCCGGACGCGCCATCGTGGAAGCCAGCGGCAACGTCAACCTCGGCACCGTGGCGGACATCGCCGCCGCCGGCGTGGACGTCATCTCCATCGGCGGCCTCACCCACAGCGTCGCGGCGCTGGACCTTGGCCTGGACGTCGAACTGAGGGCCGGCTGACACGGCCATGATCTTCCTTGATGCCGCCGCCACCACGCCGGTCCGCCGCGAGGTCCTCGAGGCCATGTGGCCGTACCTGAGCGGTGAGTTCGGCAACCCCTCGAGCCACCACACCCTGGGTGAAGCCGCCGCGTCCGCGCTCGCCGGCGCCCGCGCGGCCGTGGCCAAGGCGCTCGGCTGCCGCCCAGGCGAGGTCACCTTCACCTCCGGCGGCACGGAGGCGGACAACCTCGCGGTCAAGGGCATCGCCCTGGCCCGGCAGGCCGCAGACCAGGCCCTGAACCGCGTGGTGATCAGCGCCGTCGAGCATCCGGCAGTGGAAGAGTCCGCGCGGTACCTGGAACGGTTCCACGGGTTCATTGTGGATGTGGTTCCTGTGGACGGGACCGGCCGCGTGACGCCGGAGGCGCTCGCCGCCGTCCTCAAGCCGGAGACCGCGCTGGTGAGCATCATGTACGCGAACAACGAGGTGGGAACCGTGCAGCCTGTCACCGGGCTCGCCGCCGTGGCGGCTGAGCACGGCGTGCCGTTCCACACCGACGCCGTCCAGGCCGCAGGTTGGCTGCCCCTTGATGTCAAAGCCCTCCGCGTGGATGCGCTGAGTATTTCCGGCCACAAGCTCGGTGCGCCGAAAGGCTGCGGCGTGTTGTACGTCCGCGGCCGGACCCGTGTGGAGCCCCTGGTGCACGGCGGCGGCCAGGAACGCGGACGCCGGTCCGGGACCGAAAACGTGGCCGGTGCCGTGGCGCTGGCAACCGCGCTGACGCTCGCCCACGCTGAACGGCCCGAACTGGCCGCCCGCGTTGCCGGGCTCCGCGAACGCTTCATCGCCACCGTCCTGGACACGGTTCCCGGCGCACTGCTCACCGGGCACCGCACGGAGCGGCTGCCATCAGTGGCATCGTTTTGTTTCCCGGGCACCAGCGGCGAGTCCGTTCTTTTGGAGCTGGAACGGCAGGGCGTGGTGTGCTCAAGCGGTTCGGCCTGTGCCGCCGGCTCGGATGCGCCATCGCCGGTCCTGACCGCGCTGGGCTATGACGCCGAAGTGGCGCAGACTGCCGTGCGGTTCAGCTTTACGTCGACAGTGACCGCGGAGGAACTGGAGCAGGCGGCGGCAGCTGTCAGCGCCGCCGTCGTAAGCGTCCGGACCCTCGGCCGCAGCTGACAGTCCCCGCCCACCCAAGTAGGGGACAGCAGATGTCGTTCTGGGGGCCCATAGCGACATCTGCTGTCCCCTACTTGGGTCAGATGTGGCGGGCGCGGCGGAAGATCCAGTGCCTCAGCATCGTGAACCGCACGGCGGTGGCAATGAAGCCTGAGAGTGTGGTGGTCCAGAGCTCATCGGAGACGGTGGCGTCCGGGTGCATCCAGTGGAGGACGCCCAGGCTGCCGCCGGTAATGACCAGCGCCACGGCGATGACAATCGCGCCGTTCAGGTGGTCGCGGGCCATCCGGCGTTGCCCGGAGATCTTGAACGTCAGCCTGCGGTTCAGCGCCGTGTTCATCAACGACGTCAGTACCAGCGCGGCCGCGTTGGCCAGCTGCGGTCCCAGCCACGGTCGCAGCAACGCATACAACGCCAGTGACGTGGCCGTGCAGATGATGCCGACGCCGGAGAAACGAAGGAGCTGCCGGACCACCGGAAACCGGAATAATCCACGGTAATGCCTGGTGGCTGGCGCGCTACGGGTGGGCTGCTGCGTCAGCTGGGCGGCGGGCGCAGCAGGGGTCTCCATGGGTCAAGCCTGACATATCAGGCGGGAGTTTCCTCCCAGGACGCAGCCGTGACCGGGTTGCTGA
>DASSIA010000120.1:0-7442 GCA_035692345.1 Arthrobacter sp.
CGCTGCAGCTTCGGGGGCTGCGCCGCCGCCGGAGCCGTCGCCGATGCGGACCAGGGGAGCGCCTACTTCTGCGGTCTCGTCTTCGGCAACGAGGATTTCCTCGATGATGCCGGCAATCGGAGAGGGGATTTCGGTGTCTACCTTGTCGGTGGAAACCTCGAGCAGCGGCTCGTCCACCTCTACCCGGTCACCTACCTGCTTGAGCCAGCGGGTGACGGTTCCTTCGGTGACGCTCTCACCGAGGGCGGGCAAGTTAACGGATTCAGACATATCGTCCCCGTTCTCCTTATTGATCTTTGTGCGGATGATTGCTGGCTTGTTCGAGCTTAGTGCACCGGGCGGTTTACGCCCGGCGCACTAAGTCCTGTTGTCTTGCTGTGCTGCCGGCTGTAATTAGCCGTGCAGCGGGCGACCGGCCAGGGCCATCGCGGCCTCGCCGAGTGCCTCGTTCTGCGTCGGGTGCGCGTGGATGAGTCCAGCTACATCTTCCGGGTAGGCTTCCCAGTTGACGATCAGCTGGGCTTCGCCGATCTGCTCGCCGACGCGCGTGCCGATCATGTGGACGCCAACAACGGGGCCGTCCTTTTCGCGGACGAACTTGATGATGCCGCCGGTGCCGAGGATGGCGCTCTTGCCGTTACCGGCCAGGTTGTATTCGGTGCTTTCCACCCGGTCTTCGCCGAACTTCTCCTTGGCGGCCTTCTCTGAGTAGCCCACCGAAGCAATCTCGGGATCGCAGAAGGTGACCTTGGGGACGTTGATGTCCTCGACCACTACGGGCTTCAGCCCGGCGATTTCTTCGGCGACGAAGATGCCCTGCTGGAAGCCGCGGTGTGCCAGCTGCACGCCGGGAACGATGTCGCCGACCGCGTAGATGTTGCCGACGCCGGTGTGGAGGCGTTCGTTGGTGATCACAAAGCCGCGGTCAATCGTGACGCCGGCTTCTTCGAACCCCAGGCCAGCCGTGGACGGTCCGCGCCCGACAGCCACGAGCAGAAGGTCTGCTTCGAAGGTCTTGCCGTCCACCAGGGTGACCTTGACGCCGTCGTTGTTCTGCTCGACGCCCTGGAAGAAGGTGCCGGTGTTGAACTTGATGCCGCGCTTCTTGAAGGTGCGCTCCAGGACCTTGATGATCGAGGCGTCCTCGTTGGGCACCAGCGACGGCAGGCCCTCGACGATGGTGACGTCCACGCCGAAGGACTTCCAGACGGAAGCGAATTCGACGCCGATGACGCCGCCACCCAGGACGATGACGCTCTTGGGCACGTAGTCCATGGTCAGGGCCTGGTCGGAGGTGATCACGCGGCCGCCGATTTCGAGGCCGGGCAGTGAGCGGGAGTAGGAGCCCGTGGCGAGGACGATGTTCTTGCCCTTGTACGCTGTGCCGTTGACAGTGATGGTGTCCGGTGCAGTGAGCTTGCCTTCGCCCTCAATGACAGTGATGCCCTTGCCCTTGATCAGACCCTGCAGGCCCTTGTACTTACCGGCGATGATGCCGTCCTTGTAGGCGTTCACGGCGTTCATGTCGATGGACTGCAGCTCAACGTTGACGCCGTACTTGGCGCCGTCGCGGGCGTGGTCGGCAACTTCTGCGGAGTGCAGCAGGGCCTTGGTGGGGATACAGCCGTTGTGCAGGCAGGTACCACCCAGTTTGGCTTTCTCAACCAGACCAACGGTGAGGCCAAGCTGTACGGCCCGCAGCGCTGCGGCGTATCCGCCGCTGCCGCCACCGAGTACCAGGATGTCGAATTCTTGCGCAGTTGCCTGATCGGCCACTTAGACGCTCCCTCGCGTGAACGATGACGCGATCGTTCGCATCATCTGGTCTTGAACTTGTACTGCGGCGATTATGCCAGCAGGCAGGTTCTCGTGCATTTGTGACTACCGTGGTTCACCTTAGCGAACCCCTCATCCATGCTCCACCTTGGCGCCGCGTTTGTGTGCGGCTTGTGTCGAGTCTCACGCCGCCAGGTGGAAGGGGTCAGGCGGCAGCGGCCAGGATATCTTCGACATAGGCCACCAGCGTGCGGACCGTGCACCCCGTGCCCTGCTTGTGGGTGTACCCGTACGGGCTCCCGTTGTTGAAGGAAGGGCCGGCGATGTCGATGTGGGCCCACGGGATCTGCTCCCCGTCCTTGCCCTTGCCCACAAACTCGCGCAGGAAAACAGCCGCAGTCATCATGCCGCCGTGGCGTTCACCGATGTTGGCGAGATCCGCCACCTGCGAGTCGATGCTCGGGCGCAGCTCCTCGGGCAGCGGCATGGGCCACACCAGTTCGCCGGCGCGGTCGGCCGCGGCCTTCAGCGGTCCCGTGACGGTGTCCGAGCCCATGACGCCGGCAGTCCGGTCACCGAGGGCAACGAGCTGGGCGCCGGTAAGGGTGGCCACGTCGATGATGGCATCCGGGTACTCGAGGCTTGCCGCGGCGATGCCGTCCGCCATGACCAGGCGGCCTTCGGCGTCGGTGTTCAGCACCTCCACGGTCTTGCCGCCAAACATGGTCAGGACGTCGGCCGGCCGTGAGGCGGCACCGCCCGGCATGTTCTCGGCGATGCACAGCCAGGCGGTTGCCTTCACCGGCAGGCCCAGTCCTGCGATCGCAAGCACGGTATTAAGGACGACGGCGGCGCCCGCCATGTCGCTCTTCATGTCACCCATGCCGAGTGCCGGCTTGAGGGAAATGCCGCCGGTATCGAAAGTGATGCCCTTGCCCACGAGGGCGATCTTTGCGGTGGCCTTCGCGGGGGCGTACTCGACTTTGACCAGGCGTGGCTGGCGGGAGGAGCCCTTGCCCACTCCCATGATGCCGCCGAAGCCTTCCTTTTCCAGGCGCTTTTCGTCCCAGACAGTCACCTTGACGGGCAGGCCCTTGGCCAGATCCTTGGCGGCTTCGGCGAAGGATTCCGGGAACAGGTGGCTGGGCGGCTGGTTGACCAGGGACCGGGTGGCGTTGACGGCTTTGCCGATCAGGCCTGCCCGGGTCAGCGCAGAGCGAAGCGCAGCACTGTCGGCAACGTCCGTGTAGATGACCGCGTTGCGGACCGGTTCTTTAAGCCCGTCGTTGGAGGACCGGTACTCGGTGAAGGAATACGCTCCCAGGGCGGCACCCTCGGCGACCGCCGCGACGTCGGCGACTCCCGCCGTCGGCAGCGCGAGAACAACGGTGGGCAGGCCGGCGAGCTGGCGGACGGCGGAACCTGCGGCCCGGCGGAGCGACTCTTCGGTCATCGGGCGGCCGGCGGCAACCTTGCCCACGCCGGCCAGGACCAGGACGCCAGCGCCGGTTTCCGGCAGGCCAGGCAGCCGGATGATCTGGTCGGCGGCGCCGGTGACACCCAGAACCTTCAGGGAATCCGTCAGTGCTTCAGCCGATTTCGCGGTCAACGGGTTTTCCAACAGGACGGGGCCGTCTGATCCCTGTCCCACGCCGATGACCACGGCGTCGCTGGGAGTCCGCTTTAGGTCCTTCGCGCGGGTACTAAGGTTGATTTCAGTATTCTTGACCACGGGGTAAGTCCTCAATTCTCGAAACGGCTGTTCGCGCTGGTATGGATGCCAGGCGCCCGGCCAGGGAAATCCGGCGGCCGTCCGATCGGGACGTCGCCGGGGGTGCCGGTGAAACCTGTCCGGCAGGCCAGTCACGATCGTAGCCGCTGCCGGCCGCTGCAGCAGAATTTCCTGAGACCTGCGCCACACGGGCTTGTGGAATTCCCGGGCGCCCGGCCGCGTTGTACAAGACATTCACCCGACTCCTTGAAAGGACGACGCCGTGCTTGAACGGATTTCCGGCTCCCTGCTGGACCCCGATGCGCTCTATGCGAGCAACATCGAGCTGTTCCACAGCCCGGCGCTCCGCGGGCTGAACCTGGTGATGGGTTTCACCGGCTTTGCCGATGCCGGCCACGTGGTGAAGCAGATCAACGCGGAACTGCTGGACACCCTCGAGGCCGAGACGGTGGCAGTGTTCGACGCCGACCAGCTCATCGACTACCGGTCGCGCAGGCCCCACATCTCCTTCGTGGAAGATCATGTGCAGGACTACCAGCAGCCGAAGCTGGCGCTGTACAAACTGACGGACGGGCTCGGCAGCCCTTTCCTGCTGCTCGCCGGCTTTGAACCCGACCTTCAGTGGGAGCGGTTCGCACGCGCCGTCGTCGGCATTGTGGAAAAGCTGGACGTGAACCTCGTGACCTGGATCCATTCCATTCCCATGCCAGTGCCGCACACACGCCCTGTGGGTGTGACCGTCCACGGCAACCGGCCCGAACTGATCGAGGGCATCTCCGTCTGGAAGCCCACGGTTGAAGTTCCGGCGGCCGTGGGCCACATCCTTGAGTTGCGGCTGATGGAAGCCGATCGGAATGTTGCCGGCTACGTGATCCACGTTCCGCACTACCTCGCGGACGCGGAATACCCGCCGGCCGCGGTAGCGGGACTCGAATTCCTCGGGGCCGCTACTTCACTGATGCTGCCTTCGGACAGGCTTCGCGAAGCCGGCAGGGAAGTGGGCCGCCAGATCGCCGAACAGGTGGCCGCCTCGGAAGATGTACAGCAGGTGGTCTCCCGCTTGGAAGAGCGGTACGACGAAAAGGCCGAGGGCACCGTCCGGCGTTCGCTCCTGGCCGATGAAAACGACGAACTGCCCAACGGGGATGAGCTGGGCGCCGCCGTCGAGGCCTACCTGGCCCGCGAGAACCCCCTGCCGTAGTCCCGTTGGCCCCCCGGTCCGCAGGGTCCGCCTGGCAGACGCCTGCCCAGGTCCGGACAGCAGCCCGGGCATAATGGGTGGGTGACTGCACCCCGAGCCTGGCTGATCTGGACCATCGGCATCTTCGCCTACCTGGTGGCCGTCTCCCAGCGCACCTCATTCGGCGTGGTGGGACTTGAGGCCACCGAACGGTTCCAGGCCGGCGCGTCCGCCATCTCTTTCTTTACGGTGCTTCAGCTGCTGGTCTACGCGGCCCTGCAGATCCCGGTAGGCCTGCTGGTGGACAGGTTCGGCTCCCGCGCCATGATCGCCGGAGGTGCCGTCCTGATGGGCCTTGGGCAGCTCGGGCTGGCCTTTGCCGAGACCATCCCCGGCGGTGTGGCGGGGCGGGTACTGGTGGGCGCCGGGGACGCCATGACGTTTATTTCCGTGATCCGCCTGATTCCGCTCTGGTTCGCGCCGGCCCGGGTTCCCCTGGTTACCCAGCTGACCGGCATGTCGGGCCAGCTTGGACAGCTTTTCAGTGTGCTGCCTTTCGCTTTCGTCCTGCATTCGTTCGGCTGGACCCCCGGTTTCCTGATGCTGGCGGGCATGGCGGCCCTGGCGGTCGTCCTGGTGCTGGCGGTATTGAAGGACCACCCGCCCGGGGCGCCGGTGCCGCAAACCCAGGGGTTGAAGGCCACCGGGGCCTCGCTTGCGAGGGCCTGGCGTCAGCCGGGAACCCGGCTGGGGATGTGGAGCCACTTCACCATCCAGTTCAGCGGGACCGTCTTCGCCATGACCTGGGGATATCCGTTCCTGATTTCGGGGCAAGGCCTGGATGCCGCAACTGTGGCCGGACTCATGACTCTCTATGTTGCGGCGGGACTGGCCGTTGGCCCCTTTATCGGCAGTTTTGTCTCCCGGCACCCGCTCCGCAGATCCACCATGGTCCTGCTGATCGCCGCGGCCACGGCAGCAGCCTGGGCCGCGGTTCTCCTGACGCCGGGCCGGGCCCCGCTGTGGCTGCTGGCGTGCCTGGTAGTGGTCCTGGCCATCGGCGGCCCCGGGTCGATGATCGGCTTTGATTTCGCCCGGACGTTTAATCCCGCGCACCGGATCGGCACCGCCACGGGCATTGTTAATGTGGGTGGATTCATCGCAGCCCTCGTTGCCATCTTCCTGATCGGCCTGGTGCTGGACCTGCTGCTGGCAAGCGGCTTCTCCGAGGGCGTCCTTTATGGGCTCGAACCATTCCGGATCGCGCTCAGCGTGCATTTCCTGCTCCTGGGCTTCGGCGCCCTCATGATGGTGCTTTGCCGGCGTAAAGTGCGGCGCCAGATGGCGGCGCAGGGCGTTGTGGTGGCCCCACTCCTGCGGGCAATGGTGCAGCAGCGGCGCGCAAACGCAGCCCAGCGGCGCCAACGGGTCCGCGCGGGCAAAGACTGAGACTTGTCCTCCACGATCCACATACCGGAGGTTGGCTCTTCACTGGGGCCGGCACTGCGCCAAAGCTGGAGTCATGAAACCTCCAGAACACCTGACCGTCCGAGGCCCTGAAGACATCCTCGGCTTTATCCCGCATTCGCTGGGGTACTGGCCCGCAGACAGCCTCGTTGCCATGACGTTGCAAGGGACCCGGCTCGGAGCCACCCTGAGGCTTGACCTGCCGGGCCCGGAAACTCTCGCGGATCCGCGGGCCTTCGCCCGGACAGTGCGCGATTACCTCCTGGCGGACCGTAACGCCGATGCTGCCCTGCTGGCCTGCTTCAGCAACGACGGCTGGATGGAGCCGCCTGGTACCTACCGCGGGCTGTTGGACGCGCTGCGGGCGGTCCTCGGTGCCGCCGGGATGCCGGTACGGGACGCCTGGTATGTCGGTGACGCCTACTGGCGTGATGCTTTCTGCACCGACGGGTCCTGCTGCCCACCGCCTGGCCGGTCCGTTCAGTCAATCCGGGACAGCATGCTCAATGCCGAGATGGTTTTCCGCGGCAGCAGCGTGGGTCCGGCGCCTGGTGACGGTGCCCATCCTCCGGCCACGCTTTCCGGCGAGGACAGGGCGGCCATCCTTGCCTCCGAGGCAACATGGGCGGCGCAGCTGGACGCGCGCCGGGGGAGCAGGGAACAGTTTGGCCGGCTGATGGCCCAGTGGGAGGCCCTTGTGGCCACCGTGCCTGACCGGGCGCTGCCGGTCAACGACGTTGCCTTTCTTCGCGCCTGCCTGCGGGTCCCCGCGTGGCGGGATGCGGTGCTGGTGATGGCTGCCGCGGGCAAGGACACTGCCCGCACTGGAGCTGAGGCGTTCGGAATCTTCGATGCCGGCTGCAGCCTGGCCCCGGTGGGACCGGTGTCACTGGGAACCACGCAGGTGGGAGCGGATGCCGAAGCCGGGCCGGACATTCCGGGCTACGGCGATGTCCTGCTGGGGCTGGACCCGGCGGTTCCGGCCTGGCACAGTCTGAACAGCCTTGACCTGCTCCTGGAACAATTGTCGGCCGCCGGCGGCCAGGCCGGCGCCGCCGCGCTGACCGGACGGGGATGGATTGCCTGGTGCAGGGGTCGGGGATCGTACGCTGCCGCGTTCCTCGCCCGGGCTCTTGAGGAGGAACCCGGCTACCGGCTCGCTGAACTCATGCTGGAGCTGGTGCGGCGCGGCACCCTCTGCGGCTGGGCTGCACGGAAGGAGGCCGCGTGGCGGAAGTTCGAGCCGGACGCAGCCTAGGGTCCCGCCGCCGCTTCGCCGGAGCAGGC
>DASSIA010000121.1:0-21217 GCA_035692345.1 Arthrobacter sp.
CGAAGTACTCCTTCGCCCGCTCCACCACGACCTCCGGGGTGTTGCCGAAGGCCCGGGTGGAGATGACCGTGTTCCGCCAGTTGTAGTGGATGTCCACGATCGGGGCGAAGGCCCAGTTGCAGCCCAGGGCAGCGGTTTCGACGCCGGCCACCTGGCCCATCCGGCGTGCGATGGATTTGTCCGGGTGCGAGCCTGCCTGCAGGTGCGTGGAGACAAACGTGCCGTCATCGCAGCTTCCAGCCCCACCCATTTCCGGGTTGGACGCCACCAGCAGCGGCACCTTGGACTTGGACTGCGCGTAACGGATATGTTCCTGGACGGCCGCCGAGGGCCCTGGACGGTAACGCATGCCGCCCACGTGGTAATTCTCCAGCACACCATCGAGGTACTCCGGGGAGTAGTCGTTGTTGTGGTTGATGAACAGCTGCCCGATCTTTTCCTCGAGGGTCATTCCCGCCAGGGTGCTGTTGACCCACTCGACAGCGGCCTCATCGAGGTTGAACGGCGCGGCCTGGAGGTCGACGTCGAACTGGCGGCCCTGGGTGCCGGCGGAGGCACTGGCGGAGGGCCCGCCTGAGCCCTTCGCGACGGCGGCAGCAATGCCGGCCAGTGCCGCAGCCACAACATCATTCACCGGAGCGGCGATGTCCACCACCACTCCTGCCTCGTCGGATTCCAGCGGTTCAAGGGTTGCCAGCTGGGATTCGAGCAGCGTTGCCGGCATGAAGTGGCCGGTCCGGCCCTCGAGCCGTGACCCGAGGACTTCCTTGCTGCCATGCAGGTGAAGGAAGATGGTGTCCGGCGCCTGGGCGCGGATGGCGTCGCGGTAGCTGCGGCGAAGCGCCGAGCATGCCAGGACCAGGCCGCCGTCTCCGGCGGCAGCGAGTTCGCTGCCCACCGTGGCGAGCCAGGGCCAGCGGTCCTCGTCAGTCAGCGGCGTCCCGGCGGCCATCTTGGCGACGTTCTCCACCGGGTGCAGCGAATCGCCGTCCAGGAAAGGAACACCGAGTTCGCGGGCCACAAGGTCACCGATGGTGGTCTTGCCGCAGCCTGAGACGCCCATGACAATGAGGCGGACCATGGAACCGGCTTTGGTTCCCTCCCCGGCTGATGGTTGGTTGCTGATTACGGGGCGTGCCTCACCAGTCATGGACAGTTCCGTCAACGAGGCGGTTGTAGGGCAGGTAGGCCTGCTGGTACGGGTAGGCCGCCGCGGCTTCCTCGTTGAATTCGACGCCGATGCCGGGCTTGTCGCCCGGGTGCAGGTAGCCGTCCACAAACGTCATGGACTGCTCGAAGACCTCGTTGGTCTTGTCCGAGTGCTGCATGTATTCCTGGATGCCGTAGTTGTGGATGGCCAGGCCCACGTGCAGCTGGGCAGCGAAGCCCACCGGGGAGATGTCGGTGGGGCCGTGGAAGCCGGACTTGATCTGGTACTGGGCGGCGAAATCCATGACCTTCTTCAGCGGGGAGATGCCGCCGAAGTGGGTGGAGGCAGCGCGCACGTAGTCGATCAGCTGTTCCTTGATGATGGTCTGGTAGTCGTACACGGTGTTGAAGATTTCACCGATGGCCAGCGGGGTGGTGGTGTGATGGCGGACCCAGCGGAGGGCTTCCTGGTTTTCGGCCGGTGTGCAGTCCTCGAGCCAGAAGAGGTCATACGGTTCCAGGGACTTGCCAAGTTTGGCGGCCTGGATGGGCGTCATCCGGTGGTGGCCGTCGTGAAGCAGCGGAAGTTCCGGGCCGAACTCGTTGCGCACGGCCTCGAAGACGGTGGGCAGGTGGCGCAGGTAGGCGCGGGTGTCCCAGTCCTCTTCCTGCGGGAAGGCGCCGCGGCCGGCGGGCTCGTAGTCGTAACGCTCGCCCGAGGCCTGGGCCTGGGCAGCAACACCGTAGACGGCCTTGATGCCGGGGACGGCGGTCTGGATGCGGACCGACTTGTAGCCGAGTTCCAGGTGCTCGCGGACGGAATCGAAGAGCGAGGGGATGTCCGAGCCGGAAGCGTGGCCGTAGGCACGCAGGCCGTTGCGTGACGCGCCGCCCAGGAGCTGGTAGACCGGCATGTTCGCCATCTTGCCCTTGATGTCCCACAAGGCCATGTCGACGGCGGCGATGGCCGCCATGGTGACCGGGCCGCGGCGCCAGTAGGCGCTGCGGTACAGGAACTGCCAGGTGTCCTCGATCCTGTGCGGATCCTTGCCGATCAGCAGCTGGGCCACGTGCTCTTTGAGGTATGCGGCAACAGCCAGTTCGCGGCCGTTCAGCGTGGCGTCACCGATGCCGGTGACCCCGTCGTCCGTAGTGATGCGCAGGGTCACGAAGTTACGTGACGGGCTTGTCACGAACACCTCAGCGGCAATGATTTTCACGGCAGATCCTTTCGGGGACTTCTGGTCAGTTGGTCTTGCTGGAAGTTAGTGGGAGGCAGTTTTGCCGGCGTCGGCAGGCTTGCCGGCCTCCACCGGGGTGCCGGCGTCAGCTTCTTCGCCGGAGCCCACCGTTTTGGTCCGGCGTTCCTGGATATCCCTGAGGATTTCCGCGTGCTTGGCGTCGGTCAGTGTGTACTTGGTCATTACCAATACCGCAAGAATAACCAAGACGGCGGGGAGTGCACCGGCAGCCACCTGGATACCGAAGATGGCGTCAGGCGTCTGGGCAACACCGCCGGACTTGTAGCCGCCCAGGGCAAGTGCGTAGGCGGCGAGGGCGCCACCGACGGCCTGGCCGGACTTGCGGGTGAAGGAGAACAGCGCGTAGGTGATGCCTTCGGTGCGGACACCGGTCTTCCATTCGCCGTATTCCACAGTGTCGGCTTCCAGGGCCCAGACAACGATGCTGACGGCGAGAACGCCCACCAGGCTGATGACGAGGCCTGAGAAGCCGATGAATACCTGGCTGGCGGGGGCAAGGAAGATGATCACACCGCCGACGACGCAGACCATCGAAGAGTAGATGTAGATGCGCTTCTTGCCAACATTGCGGACCAGCTTGGGCATTACGGCGGCCAGGACGAATGTGAGCACCAGCTGGATGATGGACAGGACGGGGTAGAGGTCCAGCCGGCCGAGTACGTCGCGCAGGTAGTACAGCTGCACGGAGGAGAGGGCGAGGTAGCCGGAGAGGAAGAAGAAGGAGCTCAGGCAGAGCATCAGGAGCGGCTTGTTGCCCTTAAGCGTGTCCATGCTCTGCTTGAACGTAACCTTGGGGACGTCGCGGCGAACGCTTTCCTTGGCCGTCAGAGCTGTGAAGAGGTACAGCGCCGTGCCGATGACCACAAAGATCAAGGTGATGGTGGTGAACGTTCCCTGGAGGTTGGCGCCGGGCTTGATCATCGGTGCAACGAAGATGCCCAGGGCGGAGCCCACCAGCAGCGCGCCCACCATGCGGGCCGAGCCGAGCTTGGCGCGCTCGCCTGGATCCTGCGTCATGGCGCCGGCCAGCGAGCCATAAGGGATGTTGACGAGGCTGTACGCGAGGCCAAGGGCAGCGTAGGTGACGTAGGCATAAAGCAGCGTGCCGGATTCACCCAGCTGCGGGATGGAGAACGTGGCCACGCTCAGCAGGAGCAGGGGTACGGAGCCGAACATGATGAACGGACGGAACTTACCGAAGCGCTTGCTGTAGGTCCGGTCAATGATCCGGCCAGCGAAGACGTCAGCAAAGGCGTCAAAGAACCTGACCACCAGCAGCAGGGTTCCTGCGGCCGCTGCGGAGATGCCGGCAACGTCCGTGTAGTAGACCAGCAGGAACATGGTGGCAGTGGTGAATGCGAGGTTGTTGGCTGCATCGCCGGCACCATAGCCGATGATGCTGAGCTTGTTTAGCTTTTTCATGAATTGGGCTCCTTTACCCTTGCCGCCGTGTTGGCCAGCGAAAATTTTGAAATGCTATGAAGCAGTGAAGCTGTGGCGATGCTGGAGTTGGCAGAATCCGCATCCGGCGGGCGTACCACCGTGTGTTACTCGTTGCCTGTAATCCTAGTCACTTGGCAATATAATGGCAAGCGGTTGCCACAAATTTCTGTTGAAACTTCATGAAACGCAAAACTGCCCGGTCCAGAATCCCGGACCGGGCAGTTGGTACAGCAATCAGCCGGTCAGACGATGGTGGCGTCCGCCGGGAATGTTCCGAGCAGGCCGGAAACCAGCTCCACCACGGAGTCGTCGGCTGCGACGGCAGGGTCAACCAGCGCAAGAACCGCACGCACGCGGTCCACGCCGGCCAGCAGGTTGGCGGCGGCCACTTCAGCCGCCAACGGGTCGTGGAAGGACTCCGCCGTGGCGCTGAAATCAATCCAGGCCGCGATCATCAGTGCAGCGGCGGCCCCGGAGCGGCCCTGGGCCCGTTCGGCCAGGAGGACAGGCACGGCCCGCATGCGCAGCTTGGTGCTGCCGTCCATGGCGATCTGTGCCAGGTGGTGGGCAATGCGGGCATTGCTGAAGCGGGCCAGCAAGGCAGCGCGGTATGCCGGAATCTGCAGGTCCGCGCCACCGGCCGCGGCGCCTGACAGGTTCGCCTCGGCCTCGTCCCAGAAGTGTTCGACGGCGGTCAGGCACTGCGGGTCCGCGAGGGCCTGCGCCACCGTGGTGTGCCCGCGGAGCTGGCCTGCGTAGGCCAGCAGGGAATGGGCGCCGTTCAGGAGCCACAGCTTGCGGTTCTCGTAAGGCTCGATGTGGTCAACAAAGACCGCCCCGGCGTCTTCCCAGCGCGGACGTCCTGCCGGGAAGTCACCGCTGAGCACCCAGTTCGTGAAGGGCTCGGCAACCACGGGCGAGTTGTCGCGGTAGCCGCAGGCGGCTTCGACGGCGGCGATGTCCGCTTCCGTGGTGCGCGGCGTGATGCGGTCCACGGAAGTGCTGACGAAGCTGACATTTTCCTGGACCCAGGCCGCGAGCTGCGGGTCCCACGCTGCCGCCAGACCGGTAACGGCGTTGCGGGCCACCGTGCCGTTGTTGGCGAGGTTGTCGCAGCAGACAACGGCGAGCGGGCCGGCGCCGGCAGCCCGGCGCGCGGCGAGGGCGAAGACCAGCCGGCCAAGCGGCGTCGACGGGTTTCCGCTGCCGGAAGACAGCAGCGCCAAGTCACTGACGACGTCGGGCGCCGCAGTGTCCAGCTTCCCGTCGGCACCGAGCCGGTACGCGGCTTCGGTGACCGTCAGCGTAACGATGGCGGTGGCAGGTGCGGAAACGAGCTCCGCGAGCCGCTGCACGTCTGCACCGTCCACCGCTTCAACGATGCTTCCGACGACGGCGAACGAGTCGCCGCTGTCAGCGCGCTCCACGAGGGTGAAAAGTCCGTCCTGTTCCGCCAGTGCAAGGGCAGCGTCCGGGCGGCGGCCGGTGAAAGCCGCAATGCCCCAGTCGGCTGCGTCGCCGGCCTGGCTGGTGTACCACGCCTGGTGGGAGCGATGGAAGGCGCCGAGTCCGAGGTGGACGATCCGCACGGGCGGCTTGGGAAGCGCCTGCAGGGTGCGGTTGAGCTGCGGCAGGGACTCTGCGGCTGCCCCTGGCGCTTCGGTCTGTTCGATGCTCACAGTTTGAAAACCCTTCTCGGGGAGGAATCGACAGTGTCGACAATGATTTCGTGGGCACGGTCTTCACTGACACGGTGTTCGGCCACGAGCCGGGCCAGGAAGGACGCCTCGACCCGGCGGGACGCATCGTGGCGGGCGGGAATGGAGCAGAACGCCCGGGTGTCATCGATGAAGCCGGAAGACCGCGAGAAGCCGGCGGTTTCGGTGACGGCGGAGCGGAAGCGCAGCATGGCATCGGGGGCGTCCAGGAACCACCAGGGCGCACCCAGGTAGACGGCCGGGTAGAAACCGGCCAACGGTGCCAGTTCGCGGGAAAAGACAGTCTCGTCCAGGGTGAACAGCACCAGGTGGAAGTCCTTGGCCGTGCCGAAGTCCTGCAGCAGGGGCCTGATGGCCTCGGTGTAGTTGGTTGCGACCGGGATATCGTGGCCGGTGTCGGCGCCGAAGGCCTCGAACGTGGGCGTGTGGTGGTTGCGGAATGACCCCGGGTGGATGGTCATCACCAGGCCGTCCTCCACTGACATCCGGCCCATCTGGTACATCATGTGGGCTTCGAAGGTGTTGCGGTCCTCGGCTGTGGCCTTGCCGGCGCGGGCAAGTTCGAAGATACGCTCGGCGTCGGCGCGGTCCAGCTTGAGCGTGGCCGGGGTGGCCACGCCGTGGTCGGCGGATACTGCGCCATGCTCCACAAAGTACCGGCGGCGGTTTTCCAGCGCCGTGATGTAGCCGGCGTAGCCGGTTGCCCCGTCTGCGGCGGCGTCGAGCAGGCGGTCCACGTTGGCGCTCCAGGTGGGATGCGCAATGTTCAGGTACTGGTCCGGACGGAACGTCGGCAGGACCCTGCCATCGAAGGTGGCGTCCTCGGCGATGGCTTTGTGGCTGGCGAGGTTGTCCAGGGGATCGTCCGTGGTGGCCAGGACCTCGATGTTGAAGTCCTGGAAGAGCTGGCGCGGACGGAAGCCGGGCTCCACCAGCTTGGCCGCGATGGCGTCGTAGCTGGCGTCGGCGGACATATCGCCCAGGTCTGCGCCCAGTTTGAAGACACTCTCGAACTGGTTGCGCAGCCAGTAGCCGGAGGCCGTGCCCTCAAAGAGCGGCCAGGCATCCACGAAGGTGCGCCAGATATCGCGGGATTCAGGAGTGGTGGGGCCGCCCGCACGCAGCTTATCCAGGGGGGCGCCGTTGGCGTGGATGAGGCGGGTGACGTAGTGGTCCGGACTGACGAGGAGCGCTGCCGGATCAGGGAACGGGGTGTTGTGCTCGATGACGGCGGCGTCAACGTGGCCATGCGGGGAAATAATGGGAAGGTCCTGGACGCGTGCGAGCAGGTCCCGCGCGATGCTGCGCGTTCCTGGGTCGGCGGGTAGGAGCCTGTCTGGGTTGGCAGCAATCGACTGTGACATAGGTCAATAATCCGGCCTGGCGCAGTCATTTGTCAACCGGTTGCCATAAATTGCCAAATGCCGCAATCCGCCCATCCGGGCCGTTGTGCCAGCCCGGCGGCACGGCCTACTTCGTTGGTAAAATCCGGCCGCTGGAACCTCGCAACACCAGCTCGGTCTCCACACTCAGCGTGCCGGCCGGTTCCCCGCTCCCGTGGAGGAGGTCCAGCAGGCGCGTGGCGGCAGCCTCCCCGCACTCCCCCAGCGGAGACCGCACCGTAGTCAGCGGCGGCGTGGTGAAATCGGCGCCGAAGATGTCATCGAAGCCGACGATGCTGATGTGGTCGGGCACCACAATGCCGGCAGCCTGGAGCTCCTGCATCAGCCCGATGGCGAGGAGGTCGTTGTACGTCAGGACCGCAGTGGCACCGCTGGCGCGGACATCACGCGCAGTCTGGCGGCCGCCGTCGACCGTTGGTTTGGTCGATTCCAGCCGCACTGCCTCAAGCCGGGACCATTCGCACGCCGCCTGGACGCCCTCCCAGCGGCGTTCGGACATCCAGGACTGCGGCGGCCCGGCCACATAGGCAATCCTGGTGTGGCCGTTCGCGGCCATGCTGCGGACCGCCTCGCTGATTCCCTTGTTGACATCCGGGACCACACACGGAACGCCGGCCACCTCGCGGTTGATGACCACCACGGGCTTGTCCTGGGCCAGGGCGCGGATGTTGTCATCATCCATGCGCGGGCTCGCGAGAATCAGGCCGTCCACAGTGGCCATGAGCCGGCGGGCAGCCGTCAGTTCGGTTTCCGGGGATTCCGCGGATTCGGCCAGCACCAGCGTGTAATCCCTGGTGGTTGCTGTGGTCTCGGCGCCGCGGATGATGCCAAAGAAGGTGGGGTTGGTGATGTCCGCGACGATCAGGCCGAAGGTGTTGGTTTTGCCCGTGGGAAGGGCACGCGCGAACGGATTGACCTGGTAGTTCAGCTGGGCGGCCGCATCCTCGATGAGCTTCTGTGTCTTGGAGCTGACCCTCCCCGGCTTGCTCAGTGCCCGGGAAACGGTGGATGCGTTGACGCCGGCCACCTTGGCGATGTCGTAGATGGTCGCGTTGGACTTGCCATCGCGGCCATGCTTCCTGACCGAACCTGCTGGTGGGGCGGTGTCCGGCGTTTGGGGTTCAGTCACTGCCCCATCCTAGCGATGAAAAAACCCAACCGGGTCGCAGTTAATGTCGTTTTGGGCGCTGATAACGACATTAACTGCGCCCCGGTTGGGCTCAGCCGGCTGCGGCTAGGCGCGCTGCGGGAACTTGCCCTCTTCGGCGATGCGCTTGTTGAGCTCGGCGAGGAACTCGTTCTCGTCGAAGTCCAGTCCCACTTCCTTGCCGGTCCAGGCGGAGAGGTGGATGGCGTTGGCCAGGCGGACTCCGTTGATGCCGTCCGAGCCCGGAGCCAGCAGCGGCGTGCCGTCCAGGATGTTGGCGGCGAAGTTCTCGAGGACACCGGCGTGCTGCGCACCCCAGGCCGACTCGAACTCGATGACCTCTGTGGTGTAGTACTCCGCCGGGTTCAGCTCGCCCATGAAGAGCTTGCGGACATCGCCCATGTCCATGCCTTCGCTGAGCTCCCGCTCGGGCTTGTGCAGACGGGTCACGGTGGCGGTCTTGCTGCCTTCGACCACGATCTTGCCCTGGTCGCCCAGGATCTCGAAGCGGTCGGTGCCCACGAGGTCGTGCGTGGCGGTGACGAACACGCCGGTGACGCCGTTGCCATAGTCAACTACCGCAGTCACTTCATCTTCGACGGCGATATCGCGGCGGAAGCCGAAGGCCACCTTGGAGTAGACCGACTTCGGCACGCCGCAGATCCACTGCCACAGGTCCAGCTGGTGCGGTGCCTGGTTGACCAGGACGCCGCCGCCTTCGCCGCCCCACGTGGCGCGCCATGCGCTGGAGTTGTAGTAGCCCTGCGGACGCCACCAGTTGGTGATGATCCAGTTGCTGCGACGGATGGCGCCGATCTCGCCGTTGTCGACGATTTCCTTGAGCTTCTTGTACAGCGGGTTGTTGCGCTGGTTGAACATGATGCCGAAGGAGAGCTCGGGCTTGGAGGCCGCGAACTCGTTCAGTTCCTTGACCTGCTTGGTGTAGACGCCGGCCGGCTTCTCCACCAGGGCGTGGATGTTGCGCTTGAGCGTCTCGATGCCCATTTCGGGGTGCAGGAAGTGCGGCACGCAGGTCACGACGGCGTCAACGTCGCCGCTTTCCAGCATCGCGATGTAGTCGTCGTAGAAGGGAGCGTCCGGGTAGGTTGACGCGGCCAGTTCCTTCTTGGCCGGATCAGTGTCGCAGAGGGCCCCGATCACCATGTTGGGGACCAGTCCGTCCGTGATGAACTTGGCGTAGGCGCCGCCCTGCTGGCCGAGGCCGATGATGCCGAGGCGTACTTTCTTGCTCACAGTTATTTATCCTTTTCGTTGGTTGAGCTTGTCGAAACCCGGCGATCCCGGTGGTTGAGCTTGTCGAAACCAGAATCGGTCCGGTTAGAAGAGCTCGGACTGGCCGAGGGCGATCAGGTTGTCATAGGAGGTCTGGAGCGCTTCCCAGACGGTCCGGCCATAGAGTTCGTCCTGCTCGACCAGCAGGTACTCCGCACCGGCAGCCTGCGCGGCGGGAATGATGGAGGCGAAGTCCAGGTTGCCCTCGCCCACTTCGGCGAACTGGACAACGTTCTTGAACTCGGTCATGAATCCACCGAAGTCCCCGGAATCCAGGAGCCCCATGGCCGACTCCGGCATTTGGCCGATCCGGTAGTCCTTCAGGTGCACCATGGCCGTGCGGCCGGCGTACTTTTCCAGGGTGCGGACCGGGTCCAGGCCACCACGCTGTACCCAGTGCACGTCGATTTCCATGCCCATGGCCGGGGAGTTCTCCGCGATGATGTCCAGCATGAATTTGCCGTCGAACTTCGCGAACTCGATGTGGTGGTTGTGGTAGTACAGGCTCAGGCCCTGCTCCTGCAGCCGTTCGCCATATTCGTTGGCCTTCTTGGCGAAGTCAATGACGGCACCAATGGACGTCATTGCCTCGAACGGCAGCATGCCGATCCGCAGCAGCTTCGAGTCCAGCCGCTTGGCATCATCCACGATCTTGTCGAAGTGCTCAGCCAGCGAATCGCCGGGCCGGCCCTTGGGCGTCTCCATGGCCACGGACAATGCCGCAATGTCCATGCCCAGCTCGCTGCGGGACCGGTCCAGTTCCGCGACGTTCTCCGGCGTCATCGGGATCTGGGAGATCTCGACGGCGTTGTAGCCGATTGCGCTGACCTTACGGAGCGTTTCGAACGCCCCGACTTCGGTGAAGCTGTCCCTCAGCATCATTGCCTGTACGCCAATTTTGGCCACGATATTCCTCCGTTGTTGTTGCTGTTGAATTAGTTGTGTTGCGGACCCTAAACGGCGACGCCGGCCTGTTCGGCCTGCTGCCGCTGCTCTTCGAGCAGCCGGTGACGGTCGGCGCGGCGCTTCTCCTGACGGTCCGGGTCCGGCACCGGGGAAGCGAGCAGCAAACGCTGGGTGTAGGGGTGTTCCGGGTCACGTGTGACAACCTCTGCCGGCCCCTGTTCGACTATCTCTCCACGGTACATGACGGCCACGCGGTGACTGATGTGGCGGACCACGTCAAGGTCATGGGAGACAAACAGGTAGGACACGCCGGTGTCCTTCTGGATCTGGAGGAAGAGGTCCAGCACCACTGCCTGGGTGGACAGATCCAGTGCACTGACCGGCTCGTCGCAGACGATCAGCTTCGGCGAGAGTGCCAGGGCCCGGGCAATGGCTACGCGCTGGCGTTGGCCACCGCTGAACTCCCGCGGCAGGCGGTTGATGGCGTCCGCGGGCAGGCCCACCTGGTCAAGGAGTTCCTTGACACGCTTCCGGGCAGCAGCCTGCTCCATGCCCTGGACTCCGAGCGGTTCGGCCAGGATGGAGCCGATTTCCATCGCGGGATTCAGCGAAGTGTAGGGATCCTGGAAGACCACCTGCAGATCGCGGCTGAGTTCCCGACGGTCTTTTCGGGTGGCGTGGCTGATGTCCTTGCCATCAAAGGTGATGACGCCTTCGGTCACCGGAGCCAGGCCCAGCACGGCGCGGCCCAGCGTCGTCTTGCCCGAGCCCGACTCCCCCACCAGGCCCAGGGTTTCCCCGGGCCTGATGGAAACGTTGATGTCCGTCAGAGCTCGGAACGGCTTGGCCCTGAAGCGTTTGGTGGGGTATTCAACCACCAATGAATCCACCGTCAGCAGGTTGCCTTCGGTGTTCTGTGCCGGCTTTGCCGCACCCCGGCGGTTCTGGGCTGTGCTCACTGTCCTGCCTCCGTGCCCGACTTGACGAGCATAGTCATGGGTTCCTTGCCCTCCAGCATGGAGCCCAGGAGCTTCTGGGTATAAGGGTCCGAGGGATTGCGCAGGATTTCCCGGACGGTTCCCTCTTCGACCAGGCGGCCGTTCTGCATAACCACCACACGGTCGCAGAGGTCCGAGACGACGCCGAAGTTGTGCGTCACCAGGATGACGCCAACGTTGAGCCTGCGCTGCAGATCCCGGATGAGGTCCAGGACGTCGGCCTGAACGGTGACGTCCAAGGCCGTGGTGGGCTCGTCCGCAATGATCAGGTCAGGCTCACAGCTGATGGCGCCGGCAATAAGGACGCGCTGGGCCATGCCACCGGAAACCTCGTGGGGGTAGGCCCTGAAAGTCCGGTCCGGGCTGACGATGCCAACGTCCGCGAGCAGCTTCAGCGCCCGCTTGGTGGCTTCTGCCTTGGAGATGCCCAGCACGCGCACCATAGGGGTGACCAGCTGGTAGCCAATGGTGAAGGCCGGATCCAGGTTGGACATGGGCTCCTGCGGGATGTAGGAAATCCTCTTTCCGCGCAGCGGAGAAAGCCGGCCCTGGTTGACCCGATCGTCGCCGGGTGCCACGGTGTAGTTGCCGTCGAACTGGATGCTGCCGGCCACAATCCGGGCATTATCCGGAAGCAGGCCAAGGATGGAGAAGGCCGTCTGGGACTTGCCCGAGCCGGATTCGCCCACGATGCCCAGAACTTCGCCGCGGTCCACATGGAAGGAGACGTCGTCGACAACCTTCTTGATGGAACCATCGGCCTGCGGGTAGCCAACACCCAGGTGCGAGACCTTGATCAGGTGGTGCTCGGTGCCCGATTCCACGGCAGCGACCGACTTGCGGCCGGCGCGGGTGGCGGTTTCCGCCGTCGTGCGATCCGTTGCTGTGCCGGCGGGCATCGTGCCGGCGGCTGCCGCAGGTTTCTTGGGCGCCTTGACCTTGGCGGCGTCCTCCAGGGCGTCGCGAATGGCGTTGCCCAGCAGGACCAGCGCACCAATGGTGAGGCCGATGGCCAGTGCGGGCCAGAGCAGCAGTGTGGGATTGAGGTAGACGTTCTTAAAGCCCTCATTGAGCATGACACCCCAGGTGGCCACCGAAGCGTCGCCCAGGCCCAGGAATTCCAGGCCCGACTGGATCGCGATGGCTACGCCGCACACCATGGACGTCTGGATGATGATGGGTGCGCGGACCACAGAGAAGATGTGGCGGCTGATGATGCTTGCATCGCTAAGGCCTGCCACCCGGGCGGCGTCCACATACAGCTCGTTGCGAACGGCCTGGACGGAGGTCCGGGTCAGACGGTAGTAGCCGGGGCTGATGAGGATGCCAAAGGCGATCATCGAGATCCACACGGACGGGCCGAACGCGGCCCGAACGGTCAGCAGGACGATAATCCCGGGAAGGCTCATCAGGATGTTGACCACCCAGTTGGCTATGGAGTCGAACTTGCCGCCGTAGTAACCGGCAATCAAGCCGGCAGGGAGGCCAATCCCAACCGCGACCGCGGCGCAGAGGAGGGCGGAGAGCAGTGTGGTGCGGGCGCCGAAGACGAGCCGGCTCCACACGTCGCGGCCCACGCTGTCGGTGCCAAGGTAGTTGACGGCGTCCGGCTGGGCCAAGGTCTTGCCGATGTTGGCAAAATTCGGATCGAAGGGAGCCAGCACATTGGCCAATACTGCCAAGAAGACCATGACCGCCAGGAGGAACACGGCCACGACCCCCATCGGGTTCTTGAGCACGCGCTTGACGGGGTGGGAACGGACCACAGTGCCGGTCTGCCCGGTCAAGGCCGGTGTGAGTTGGATCGGCTCGCTCATGAGACACGCACCTTGGGGTTGAGCCAACCGTTGATGAGGTCCACCAGCAAATTGACTATGACGACGATGACGACGGTATAGATGACCACACCCATGACCATGGGGATGTCTCCCATGGTGGTCGATTGGACGGCCAAGGCGCCCATGCCAGGCAATGCAAAGATCTGTTCGATGATGACCACACCACCGAGCATGCCGATGAACTGCAGGCTCAGCACAGTCAGGCCGGCAGGGGCGGCGCTGCGGAGCACGTGTTTGAAGAGAATCTCGCGTTCGCTGATGCCGCGGCTGCGCAAGGTGCGTACATAATCCTTTTCCAGCTGCTTGATGACGGCGCTGCGGATCTGTTGCGCGCCGCCGGTAACACCATTGATCAACAGGGCGATCACCGGCAGCGTCAGTGAAGCAACCCACGCGGCAGAGCCGGAATCGGGGGAAATTGAGCTGGTGGCCGGGAACAGCTGGAGCTGGATGGCAAAGAGGGTGACGAGGATGATTGCCAGCACAAAACCAGGGATGGCATCGCCCACGACGGCGGCCGTTTGGACCACGCGGTCGATCCAACCCCGCTTAACAGCGGCCGCCATGCCCAGCAGTGTGGCGAAGATGGCAATGAGGATGATGGCCGCCACCATCAGGGTCAGCGTGAGGGGAAGCCGGGCCAGGATAGCCTGGCCCACCCCTTCGGAAGTGAACCACGAGGTGCCAAGGTCCCCGCTGATTGCGTGTGACGCCCAGGCGAAGAATCTGGGCAGCAGCGGCTGGTCGAGGCCGAGCTCGATCGCTTTGGCCTGCACCTGGTCCTGGCTGGCAAACTCGCCCAGAATATTGCGCGCAATGTTCGCCGACGAAAAGTAGAGCAGGAAATATGTGAGGAAGGAAATGGCGGCCAGCACAACAATGCCTGCGGCAATTTTTCGAAGAATAAACGTAACCATTACTCGCTCCAGTGGGAGTACGTCAGGAAAATGGGACTGCCGGGGAGCGGGAGGCCCGCTCCCCGGCGGTTCGCGCGGCTACTTCGCCGGTGCGTAGTTGTAGATGGACGGTACAGCCTGCTGCAGCTGTGGCGTCGCGGTGATCTTTTTGTTGGTGTAGTACATCTGGTTGAGACGGTACAGCGGGGCGAACCATGCATTGTCCGTGATGTAGGTGTTGACGTCCTTGGCCAGCTCGGAGCTCTTGGCACCGCCATTGCGGACCGCGTCGACCTTGGCCTGCAGTTCCGGAGTGGTGTTCTTGAACGGGTTGTAGAGGGCCGAGGCGGAGACCATCTGGTTGATGGCCACCCACGGCTCACCCTGGTAGAGCTGGAACGGAGCTGCTGCGAACTTTCCGGAAGCCAGGTCGGCGATCAGGTTGGCAGGAGGTTCCGGCACCGACTCAACCTTGATGCCGATGTCTCCCAGCTGCTGGGTAATGGTGGCAATCAAGGCCTCGTAGCCGGGGAAGTTGGGCAACTTGAGCGTGAATCCGCTGGCGAGACCAGCCTCGGCCAGCAACGACTTGGCCTTGGCCGGGTCGTAGGAATAAGTGTTGTCCAGAGCCGGCACGTAGGCGCCGCTCTCCGGGCCGAAGACCTGGTTGGTCACGGTGCCCTGGCCCAGGAGCTGCTGGTCCAGGATGGTCTTGCGGTCAAAGGCGTAATTGATGGCCTGGCGGACCTTTAGATTAGCCAGTTCCGGGTTAATTTTGCCGTCCCGGTCGAAGAGCAGAAGCCCTTGCCAGTCAACCTGGCTGGCATTGAGCTTAAGGCCGGCTGCGTCGGCCTGCTTGCCCGTCTTGGGGTCCAGCAGGGCCGCGTCGACCTGGCCGGAGACCAGCGCGTTGGTGCGTGCCGTGAGGTCGACGAGGTACTTGATGGTGATCTTGTCGAACTTCTGCAGGTCCTTGTTCCAGTAGCCATCGCGCTTGGTGAAGACGTACTGCGAACCCTTGACGGTGTTCTTTGTGTCCAGCACGTAGGGGCCCGACCCGTCCGGGGTCGTCTTGATGCCGTCCGTGCCGATCGCCTTCGGGCTGGCTACCAGGCCGGCAGCCTGGGTCAGGTAGTAAGTGAACGCCGGGTCTGGGGCGTTAAGCGTGATGGCGACGGTAGCCGGATCCACCACCGCGACGCTCTTCAGCGAGGCGACCTGGTAGGCGTCCTGGCCCTTGGCGTCCTTGAAGTGGTCCAGGTTGGCCTTGGCCGCCGCCGCGTCGAACTTGGTTCCGTCACTGAACGTCACGTCCGTGCGCAGGCTCAGCGTAAGCACGGTGTTGTCTGCGTTGTACTCCCACTTGGTGGCCAGCATCGGTGTGAGCTTGCCGTCCGGCGCCCGCAGGATGAGTGTGTCGTAGGCAGACTGGTAAAACGGCATTGTGTGCCCGATGTGGGCGTCGGTGGGGTCAAACGACTTGAGGTCGGCGACATTGCCCAGGGTCAGGCTGGTGGGGCCTGCCGCCGCGCCGCCGGAACCGCCGCTGGCGCCCCCGCCGCAGGCCGTCAGCGCCAGGGATGCACTGAGGATAAGGGCGGCAGCTGCCGCCTTGGGACCTAACTTCATTGTTGGCTCCTGAATCTGTGGAACGTGAAAGATTACGAATCCGGTCGGTGTGGCGTGCACCACACCGACCTTCCGAGATTCAGAGTACGCATAAATGCCAAGGTTGGCAACCGATTGTCAGAATTGTTGCTACATTTACTTTTGACGGCCCCGAATGGAACGTTCTAAAGCTTTCAACCGGTTGCCGCGCACAGTTCAGCAGACTTGCGCCGCCGCCTCAGGGTAGCTCTGGCGGTAGATTTCCTTGACGATTTTCAGGGATTTCTCCGCCTCTTCCGGGTTGATCCAGAACGGACCCTCGGCACCGAGCCGGGAGTAGAAGTCACTGATCAGCAGCTCATGCGAGACCCCCCAGTAGGCGCGTCCACCGGACTCCACCACACGCTCGGGGACCACGTCCACGCGGCCGTCGGCATAAGTGACGGTCAAGTCCCCCCGAAGGCTGAGGGTCGCCTTTTCCGTAACAATGTCCAGGGTGACCGGCGCGTTAACGGCGTTGGCCAGCGTGGCATAAAAGGCGCTGCGCGCACCGTTGGCGTGCTGGGCGACAAATTCCGCAGTATCTTCCACCTCGATGGTTTCACCGAGGAACCTGGTGGCGGCGTTGCCGGACAACGAAACGACGTCGCCCACCAGCCATTGCAGCAGGTCAACGGTGTGGATGGCCTGGTTCATCATGAGCCCGCCGCCGCCACCCTCCCACGTCCCGCGCCATGGCCGGCTGCGGTAATACCCGGCATCCCGTTGCCACAGCACGGTCGCCGAGGCCCCCACCACCGGGCCCAGTTCGCCGGAGGACAGCAGGGCATGCATGGCCTGCGCCGTGGCGTTGTAGCGGTTCTGGAAGCAGACGGCGATCTTGGCAGTGGACGCTTTGGCAGCCTCCACCAGCCGGCGGCCTTCCTCGAGCGTGTGCGCGAGTGGCTTTTCGACAATGACATTGACGCCGCGGTCAAGGCAGTCCGCCGCAATCGACGCGTGCATGTTGTGCGGCGTCGTAATGTGCACAACATCCGGTCCGATGGCCTCAATCAGGCTGAGGTGATCCGGGAACCCCGGGACGCCATAGGCGGCCATGGCCGCGGCAAGTCGGCTGGGATCTGAGTCGCAGACCCCGGCCAGCCGCGCGCCGTCGAGCTTTGCGATGGCTTCGAAGTGCACTGCCGATACGTCACCGCAGCCGATGACTGCCGCCTTGAGGCCGGTCATGAAAGTTCGATTCCATTCTTGGCGGCAAGCCCAGCGAACGCGCGTGCGGCTGCGCCGAAGGCGGCAGGACCGGAGAAGCCACCCAGTTCGTGCTGGCTGGCCAGGTGCGGTTCCAGGGAAGCAAAGCCTGCGTAACCGTCCGCCTTCAGGGCGGCAATGGTGGCGTCCAGTTCGCCGTCACCCTGACCGGAAGGCACAACCTCACCGGTGGCCATGATGGCGTCCTTGACCTGCAGGTATTCGAGGTAGGGGCGGAGCATGGCGTAACCGTCGGTGTAGGGCCGGACGCCCACCTGGACGAAGTTGGCGTTGTCCCAGGCGACGCGCAGCGCCGGCGAATCGACGGACTCCATGATGTCCAGGACACGCGGCGGCGTATCGCCGTAAATGTCCTTTTCGTTCTCGTGCAGGAGTACGACGCCGGCGCTCTCGGCTTCAGCGGCCAGCGCCCGCATGCGCGTGATGACGTCGTCGCGGATTTCTTCCGGCGTCTGGTTTTCACCACGGAAGAAGGAGAAGATCCGGATGTACTTTGTCTCCAGGCCCTTGGCCACGGAGATGATCTGGCGGAGGCGCTCCACCTCGTGCTCCACGGGCAGGCTGATGTCCACCTTGCCGATGGGGCTCGCGACGGCGGAGACCTTCAGTCCCTTGGCGTCCAGGAGTTCCTTGAGCTCGGAGACCTGCCCTGGTGTCAGTTCGGAGACGTTGACGCCCCAGGCGCTGCGTACTTCGATGTAGCTCGCGCCGAGGGCCAACAGGACAGCGGCCTGAACGGCGGGGTCCGTGTCCACTTCGTCGCCGAATCCTGAGAGCGTCCAGACGGTGTTTTGTGCTTCGGTTGGTGCTTCGGTCACGGGAATCTCCTTAGGTATGCCCGCGACGGGACAGCCTTGGTGCCGCTCCGGCGCGCGGGTGATTCAGTTCACAAGAATTGCTGTACTCAGTCTAGACATCTCACCAATCGATGACAACCGATTGCCAAATGATTGCATACTGTGGCAATCTAGGAGCTACAGGGCTGTGGCAACCGTCACAGCCCCCAGTCATCCCGTTCAGTGAGGAGCGCGCCATGGCGATGCAAGCAGCCGGGACAGACCGCCCTGCCACCATCCACGACATCGCCGCGATCTGCGGTGTGGCGGCTTCCACCGTGTCCCGCGCACTGTCCACTCCGGAGCGGGTCAATATCCGCACCCGCGCCCGCATCGAAGCCGCGGCGGCCGAATTGAACTACACGCCGAACAGCCAGGCGAAGGCACTGAGCTCCGGCCGCACGGGCGCCGTCGGCGTCCTGGTCCCTGACATCACCAACCCGTTCTATTTTGACCTCATCCGGGGCACCCAGCTGCAGCTCAAGGCAGCCGGCTACACCCAGCTGCTCGTGGACACGGAAGAGTCCGACGAGGTGGAGGCCTCCACCATGGAGCAGCTGCGCAAGAGTGCTGACGGAATCATCGTCGCCGCGTCCCGGCTCAGCGATGAGTCGCTGCTCGCCGCGGCCGCCAAGATTCCGCTGGTGGCCATCAACCGCGACGTACCAGGCGTTCCCGCCGTCGTCATTGACACCCCGTCGGCCACAAGCCAGGCCCTGGACCACCTGATTTCCCTCGGCCACACCCGCATCGCCTACATGGCCGGCCCGCTCACGTCCCAGTCCAGCACGCTTCGCTGGATAGCTTTGGCGGCCGCCGCCGAGGACCGCGGTGTCGAGGTGCGCCGGCTGGGTCCGTTCGCCCCCAAGACCCAATCCGGTGCCGCAGCCGCAGACGCGGCCGTGCACTCAGGGGTGACCGCATGTATTGCCTTTAACGACCTCATTGCCATCGGCATGCTCCAGCGGCTGCGCGAGCGCGGCATCCGGGTCCCGGAAGACATGAGCGTGGTGGGCTGCGACGACATCTTCGGTGCGGACTTCTGCAACCCCCCGCTGACCACCATGGCGTCCCCGATCGAGCAGGCCGGCCGCGTGGCTGTGTCCATGCTCCTGGCCCAGCTCAACCCGCTCGCGGGCGGGGGCAGCCGCAGCCGATCCCTGATGCCCACGCACCTCACCGTCCGGGGTTCCACGGGAGCAGCACCGGTGGCTCTGTAAGTCACCGGCGGCTCCACAATCCCGCGTGGACACAGTTGAGCCATGTTGACAGCGCTGACTAGGCTGAACACATGCGCGAACTCCAGGCCACCATCATCGACGAAATGGGCGTTCAGCCCCGGATCGACCCCGCCGGGGAGGTGCGCAAACGCGTGGATTTCCTGAAGGAATATCTCCGGGCAACCCAAACGAAGGGCTTTGTCCTGGGCATCTCAGGCGGGCTGGATTCATCCCTCGCCGGGCGGCTGGCCCAGCTGGCCGTTGAGGAGCTTGAGGCCGAGGGAACAGAGGCCAACTTCGTTGCGGTCCGCCTCCCCTACGGCGTCCAGCATGACGAAGACGACGCCCAGGCCGCCCTGGACTTCATCCAGGCCAAGACGGAGTGGACCTTCAACATTTCCGCCGCAGTGGATGGTTTCGAGGAAGAATTCGAGAAGACCGTCGGGAACGGAATATCCGATTTCCACAAGGGAAACACCAAGGCCCGCACCCGGATGATTGCACAGTACGCTTTGGCCGGCGAACACAACTACCTGGTGATCGGCACCGACCACGGCGCCGAGTCGGTGACCGGCTTCTTCACCAAATTCGGCGACGGCGGCGCGGACATCCTGCCGCTGTTCGGCCTGAACAAGCGCCAGAACCGCGAACTGCTGTCCGAACTGGGCGCCCCCGCCAGGGTTTGGGAAAAGGTGCCCACCGCCGACCTGTTGGACGGCAAGCCGGGCCGCACCGACGAAGACGAACTGGGCCTGAGCTACGACCAGATCGACGACTACCTCGAAGGCCGGGAGATCCCCGAAGCCGCTGCTGAGCTGATCGAGCAGAAGTACCTCCGCACCCGCCACAAGCGCACCGTCCCGGTCACCATCTTCGACACCTGGTGGAAGTAACGGCTCAGCGGCTGCTCAGCGCGGAGCTCATCCGGTGGGCTTCCTCCATCAGCAGTTTGCCGAGGAATTCCTGCCGCTCAGGCCGGAACCGGGGTTCGATTCCGGTGAGTGAAAGCGCACCCACCGGCCGGCCCAGCTGGTCGAATACGGCCGCCCCCATGCCCCAGCTGCCTTCAAGCACCAGGCCGGGATTCACGGCAAATCCATGCAGCCGCGTCCGCTCCAGATTCCCGCGGACCAGCTCCAGGCTGTGGCCTGTGGCAAACGCCCCGGCGTGCCGATCCCAGCCGGACAGGATGGCGTCACGTTCCTCGTCCGGGAGGAACGCCATGATGGCGGTCCCGGCCGAGGCCACACCCAGCGGAAACCGGACGCCCTCGTGCAACACGAAGGAGCGGACCGGGAAGCTGCCTTCTTCGCGCAAAACACAGACGGCTTCCTGGCCCCGGCGGATGGAATAGAAGGCGCTCTCCCCGGTTTCCTCCGCCAGGCGGCGCAGGCTTGGCCGGGCCAGGTCCTCAACCGGGAAGCGGGCCGCCGCTACGGATCCCAGCAGGAAGATCTCCGGGCCCAGAATCCAGTTTCCGCTGCGGGCATCATGGTCCAGGAGGCCCTCCGAGGCGAGGGATGACAGCAACCGGTGGACGGTAGGGCGGGTCAGCCCGGACTCCCGGACCAGCCCGGCAATCGAGCTGCCCTCCGGCTTCTTGCCAACAAGCCGCAGCAGTGACGCCACGCGGCCCACAACCTGCGTCCCCTGGACCGGATTTATCGGGACTGGATTTGTCATGCAGCTCACCAACTTTCAAGAAATCCTCCACAATGTGGACACCTCAAAGCTTAGCGTCCACGCTGTGAAATATCCGTCTTGCTGGCAGGATTGCGCCATTGACCAGGCTCCGGGACCGCCCTAGGCTCCTTCTTCAGGCCCAATGTCCACAAAGTGGATACCCGAATGGCTCTGCACGCTCGATGACGAGGAGATGGAATGTCCAAACTGAAATCCAACGCCGCCGCTGCCCTGGCGGGCGTGCTCCAGGACGGCATGACGCTCGCCGTCGGTGGCTTCGGCCTGAGCGGTATCCCGGCGGACCTGATCGAGGCCGTCCGTGATTCCGGTGTCACGGACCTCACCGTGGTCTCCAACAACATGGGCGTGGACGGCAAGGGCCTGGGGGTGCTGATCGAAGCCGGCCAGGTCCGCAAGGTCATCGCTTCGTATGTGGGCGAGAACAAACTCTTCGCCGAGCAGTACCTCGCGGGCCTGCTTGAGGTGGAGTTCACCCCGCAGGGCACGCTGGCCGAGCGGCTCCGCGCCGGCGGTGCCGGCATCCCGGC
>DASSIA010000122.1:0-6002 GCA_035692345.1 Arthrobacter sp.
TCCAGACGTCATCCGTTGAGCTGCGGCGTTTCCCTGTTGTGAAAGGCCTTACCTGCTGTGATTACTGTCCAGGATCTTGAACTGCGCGCCGGCGCCCGGCTCCTCATGGACCAGGTGAGCTTCCGCATCGACAAGGGCGACAAGATCGGCCTCGTAGGCCGTAACGGTGCAGGCAAGACCACCCTCACGCGGGTCCTCGCCGGTGAGGGACTGCCGGCTGCGGGCAAGGTGACGCGCACCGGCGAGATCGGATACCTGCCGCAGGATCCGCGCACACCGGACATGGAACAGCTGGCCCGCGACCGCATCCTGGCGGCCCGGGGCCTGGACGTCGCCGTCGGCAAGCTGCGGCTGGCCCATGAAGAGATGGCCAGCGAGGACGCCGACGTCCAGCGCAAGGCCATGAACCGCTACGACCGCCTGGAATCCGAGTTCCTGGCCGCAGGCGGCTATTCGGCTGAGGCCGAGGCCGCCGCCATCTGTTCGAACCTGGCGCTCCCGGACCGTATCCTGAACCAGCCGCTCAAGACCCTTTCCGGTGGGCAGCGGCGCCGTGTTGAACTGGCGCGGATCCTGTACTCCGACGCCGAAACCATGCTCCTCGATGAGCCCACCAACCACCTCGACGCCGACTCGATCGCCTGGCTGCGCGAATTCCTCAAGAACCACCAGGGCGGGCTGATCGTGATCAGCCACGACACCGAACTCCTGGAAGCCACCGTCAACAAGGTCTTCCTGCTGGACGCCAACCGCGCCCAGATCGACTTCTACAACATGGACTGGAAGCGCTACCAGCTCCAGCGCGAGACTGACGAACGCGCCCGCAAGCGTGAGCGCGCCAACGCCGAGAAGAAGGCCCAGGTCCTCTTCGACCAGGCAAACAAGATGCGCGCCAAGGCCACCAAGGCCGTCGCGGCGCAGAACATGGCCAAGCGGGCCGAACGCCTGCTCAGCGGCCTGGAAGCAGTCCGCGAAAACGACCGCGTGGCAGCGCTGCGTTTCCCGGACCCGTCACCTTGCGGCAAGACGCCGCTCACCGCCGAAGGCCTCAGCAAGTCCTACGGTTCCCTGGAGATCTTCACGGACGTGGACCTCGCGATCGACCGCGGCTCCAAGGTGGTTATCCTGGGCCTCAACGGCGCCGGCAAGACCACCCTCCTGCGGATGCTCGCGGGCGTCGACAAGCCTGACACGGGGGACGTTATTCCCGGTCACGGTCTCAAGATTGGCTACTACGCCCAGGAACACGACACCCTTGACGTTGACCGGACCGTCCTGGAAAACATGCGCTCCTCCGCCCCGGACATGAAGGACGCAGAAGTCCGCGGCATCCTCGGCTCATTCCTCTTCTCCGGCGACGACGTCGACAAGCCCGCCGGCGTCCTCTCCGGCGGTGAGAAAACCCGACTGGCCCTGGCCACCATCGTCGCGTCCAGCGCCAACGTCCTCCTCCTCGATGAGCCCACCAACAACCTGGACCCCGCCAGCCGGGCAGAAATCCTCGGCGCGCTGCGGAACTACAGTGGCGCCGTCGTCCTGGTCAGCCACGACGAAGGGGCCGTTGAAGCCCTCAATCCAGAGCGCGTTGTCCTGCTGCCTGATGGGGTCGAGGACCTCTGGAACGAGGACTACCTGGACCTGATTACGCTGGCCTAGTTTTTCTCGTCAGCCCGCGCCGAAGGCGGGTGATTTGCCGCTTGCTGGCTCGTTCTCCCCACCGTCTCCCTAGCCTCGCAAGCTCGGCCAGGGAACCCTGACGGCGTGGGCCCACGCCTCGGGCACGCTACATAAATCACCCGCGCCGCTCCGCTCGTGGGCTTGTCACCTTTCGGTGAGTCAGCGGACTGTTAGTTCTTCTGCGTGGGTGATCCGGAGCAGGTCTTCGTAGGTGATGCTGAACATTGAGTTGTGGTCTCCTGCTCCGGCCCAGAGGAGCTTGTGGGCTTTTAGGGAGTTGTCCAGGAGTGTCCTGATCTTTGCCGGGTGGCCTATCGGGGCTACTCCGCCTACTTCCTGGCCGGTGTGTTGCAGGACGAAGGTGGCGGTGGCCCGGCGGATCTTTCCCGTTCCAAGCTGCGCCGCGACGAGCTTTGTGTCCACCTTGGCGGCACCGCTGGCCAGGATCAGCAGCGGAGCGCCAGCGACGTCAAAGATCAGGCTGTTGGTGATGGCCGCGACATCGCAGCCGAGCGCCTCAGCCGCGGCAGCCGCCGTCGGGACCTTGGTGCCGAATATCCTCACCGTGTCCTGGACACCGGCTGCTGTCAGGGCGCTTTTCACATTCGCCACCGGAGCGGCAACTTCCACGCTGTGCATGCGTCAGAAGCCCTGCGCGTCCAGGAGGGCGTCTTCCTCTTCTTCGGCGGTCGCCTTTTTGCTCTTGCGGGCAACGGGCGGACGACGGCGGGCTGCCGCGGCAGCGGAGTGGAGCGGGCTACCGGAACTGAGCTCGTCCGCGTGCTCGTCCTCGGCGTCGATCGCGGCGTTCCTCGCCTGCTGCCGTGCGGCATAACCGAAGCCCACAAACATCAGCACGCCAAAGGCGAACCACTGCAGCGAATAGGACAGGTGCGTGCCTTCTTCGGTTGCGGGCTTCGGGAACGGGACTGGCATCTCAGCCGGCGCGGGCGATTCGGTGGCGAGCTGTCCGTACGCGCCGGTGAGTACGGGGTAGCCCAGCTGGTCCGCGTAGGTGGGCAGGTCGATGGAAGCGAGCTGGCCGGCGGGGGCGCCGCGGTCCAGTTGCGGCTCGCCGTGCTTGAGCCGCACGACGGCGGTCACGGGCCCTGCGGGAGGCGCCGGAATGGCGTCGGGGCTGCCCGGGTTCTTGTTGCCGATAGGCAGCCAGCCGCGGTCGATCACCACGGTTTCGCCGGACACCAGCCTGAACGGGACAACCACCTCATACCCGGGCTGCCCGTTCAGCGGACGGTTGCGGACAATCCGCTGGCCGTCGGAATCGTAGGTGCCTTTGAGTTCCACCTGGGTCCATTCCTTCGCCGGGTCCAGCGCTGAGAACTCGTCCCTCGCCTGGTCGAAGGTTATGGGGGTGGCCGAATAGTTGGTGACCACCCGGTTGATCTCCGCGAGGGTCTCTGCGCGGCGGTCCATCTGCCAGCGGCCAAGGAAGACGCAGGCGGCCGCAAAGATGGCGGCCAGCAGGAGGTATCCCAGCCACTTGCTGGAGAAGAGGAAGCGGTACATTCAGCCGTCCTGCCCCACCGGCGCCTGGCCGGCTTCCTGCCCCGACGTGAGGATCACGGTTTCCTTCCAGAGCCCGCGGGTCTGGAGGTAGTCTTCCAGCCAGTCACGGTGGTCGTCGCAGGAAAGCCAGGTTTTTCGGCGTTCCGGCGTATGGATTTTGGGGTTGTTCCAGAGCAGTTGCCATGAAGCTTCCGCGCGGCAGCCTTTGCGGGAGCACATGGCAGCCATGGCCGGCGGGGGACCAGCGCTCCCTGCGGCCAGGTCGAAGATGTTCATGAGGCGCGCCGTTCCTGTCCTTGCGTGGGTTCGTCGTGGTCATCAATGATCTCGCCCGGGATGACGGCGGGCGGGGTACTGTCCGGTTCCGGCTGCCACGACGGGCTTTCGAGTTCGGCCAGCGGCGCCGAGTCGAGCAGCAAGTCGCTGTGGACTTCCGCTTTGTCGCTGCCATTGGCAATCACCACCGCGATCCAGGGGAGGAAGACCGCACCGGCAACCATGACCAGCTTGAACCAGCCGTCCACCACGAAAATGAGGATGAGGCAGACCATACGGATTCCCATGGCCACCGCGTACTTGACCATGCGCTGGCGCATGTCCTCTGAGTGGGCAGCCGCAGCGTCCGTAATGCTGTGGACCCCGGAGTCCCCGGAGAACCGTTCGGGATCTCCGGGCACGGGTTGTCCAGCATGGTTTTCAAGGGTCACGGCTGATTGATCACGCTCCAAAGGCTTGCCTCAATTCTCTCACCATCGGCAGTGGTGCCCAAACGCGGGCTAAGATCGGAGGCAGCAAAATCACCCCCGTCCTATCGCGGCTGCACGCGCCGCAGAATCCCGGAGCGTTTAATGTCTGAAGCAGCTACAGCGGGCCGCAGTGTCCTGATCACCGGTGGAAACCGCGGCATCGGCCTGGCCATCGCGCAGGCTTTTGTGGCCAACGGCGACAAGGTGGCCGTGACCTACCGGAGCGCGTCCGAGCTGCCGGCGGGGATTCTGGGTGTGAAGGCCGATGTGACTGACGAGGCCTCTGTGGATGCCGCCTTCACGGAGGTGGAAGCTGCCCACGGCCCTGTTGAGGTCCTGGTGGCCAATGCGGGGATCACCAAGGACACGCTTCTGATGCGGATGAGTGAAGATGACTTCACCTCCGTGATCGACACCAACCTCACCGGCGCTTTCCGGGCCATCAAGCGCGCCTCCAAGGGCATGATCCGGATGCGCAAGGGCCGCGTGGTCCTCATTTCCTCGGTCTCCGGCCTCTACGGCGCGCCGGGCCAGATCAATTACTCCGCCTCCAAGGCAGGTTTGGTGGGCATCGCCCGGTCCCTGACGCGCGAGCTGGGTTCACGAGGGATCACAGCAAACGTTGTGGCCCCCGGATTCATCAACACCGACATGACGGCGGAACTGCCCGAAGCCACCCAGAAGAGCTACCTGGCCAGCATCCCTGCCGGCCGGTTTGCCGAGGCATCGGAAGTGGCGAACGTGGTCCGCTGGATTTCCAGCGATGAGGCGGCCTACATTTCCGGCGCCGTTATCCCGGTCGACGGCGGCTTGGGCATGGGCCACTGATACCAGCGTGACCGGATTTTCTTTGTGGGGGTCACACAAGTGAATGTAGCGGAGGCGCTGGCATGATGGACACCAGACCTCAAGCGATTTAGACGTTTCGAACAAAGGAGCCCATATGGGACTGCTGGACAACAAAACTGCCATAGTGACCGGATCCTCACGGGGAATCGGCGCCGAAGTGGCCAAGAACCTTGCGGCCGAGGGCGCCGCCGTCGTCGTTAACTACCGCCAGAAGGCGCCGCGCGCCAATAAGGTGGTCACAGGAATTGAAGCCGCCGGCGGCCGCGCCATTGCAGTAGGCGCGGACCTCACCACCCAGGAAGGCGTGCAGGCCCTGGCGAGCGCGGCCATGGAGAACTTCGGCTCGCTGGATGTCCTGGTCCTCAACGCTTCCGGCGGCATGGAGTCCGGCATGGAAGACGACTACGCGCTGAAGCTGAACCGCGACGCACAGGTCAACATGCTCAACGCCGCCGTGCCCCTGATGAAGGAAGGCTCCCGTGTGGTCTTCGTAACCAGCCACCAGGCCCACTTCATCAACTCCGTTCCCACCATGCCTGAGTACGAGCCCGTGGCCCGCAGCAAGCGTGCCGGCGAGGACGCCCTGCGCGAACTCCTGCCGAACCTGGCGGAAAAGGGCATCTCGCTGGTGGTTGTATCCGGCGACATGATCGAAGGCACCGTCACGGCGACGCTGCTGGACCGGTCGAACCCGGGCGCCATCGAAGCCCGCCGGGCCGAGGCCGGCAAGCTCTACTCCGTAGAGGAGTTCGCTGAGGTTGTGGCCAGTATGGCTACGGCCGACGTCGAATCCGGCCACACGGAATACGCCGGTGGCGCCGATTACTTCGGCAAGGGCACCAACTAAGCGTTACAAAAACCAGAAGGCACTTCACGGCAGTGTTCCAGGAGAACATCGCCGTGATGTGCCTTCTCCGCGTATGGACGGAGTTTGGTTCAGACCCCGGCGATGTGGCGCACCGCGTCGAGGTACGGCATATTGATCGCGGCGTCGGCAACTGCCCGGACCGCAGGTTTGGCGTTGAACGCCACGCCGATCCCGGCGGCGCCGAGCATGTCCATATCGTTGGCGCCGTCGCCCACGGCAATGGTGTGTTCCATCGCAATGCCTTCGGCGGCCGCCCACTCGCGCAGGTATTTTTCCTTCGCCGCACGGTCGATGACGGCGCCGAGCACCCTGCCGGTCAGGGCGCCGTCCACAAT
>DASSIA010000123.1:0-8818 GCA_035692345.1 Arthrobacter sp.
ACAACCGTGAATTCGAGATCGTCTACGACACCGAACTGCCGGGCACGCCCGAGCGGGTCTGGGAAGCGGTAACCAGCGGCACTCCGGCCTGGATGTTCCCCACGGACCAGTGGCCGGCCGTTAGGACCGTGGACGAATACCCGTCGCACCTGGTCTCCAGGATGGACGGCCCGGACGGCTGGTTCAACCAGCTGGAGCACGTCCTGGCCCCGCTCGACGGCGGCCGCGCCCGGCTCCACTACGTCCACAGCGGGATCTTCGCGGATAACTGGGAGGAACAGTACGACGGCGCCAGCAAGCACACCGCGTTCTACCTGCACACGCTGGCCCAGTACCTGCAGTATTTCGACGGCAAGCCGGTGGTGTTCACGGACATCCAGGCTCCTGCGGCTTCGCAGGCCGCGGACGGTTTCGAACGCCTGAAGAAGGCGCTCGGGGTGGACGCTGCCGCGCAGGGCTCCGCTGTGGAGCTGGAGCTCGACGGCGTGGGGCGGCTTTCGGGCGAGGTGGACTTCTCGAACGGGAATTTCCTTGGCCTGCGGACGTCGGATGCGATGTACAGGTTCTTTGGACGTAATGCCTTCGGAGCTCCGGTGGGCATGACGGTCCACGATTTCAGCGGCGCCGGCGACTCGGCGGCAACCGCCGAGGCCTGGGGCGGGTTCCTGGAGAAGGTCTACGCGTAGTGCGCCATGAGCTCGCTGTCAGGCGATGGCCACGGCCGGCGCAGTCTTGAGGGTCCGGCGGAGCTGCGGTGCGGCGTCGAGCCTGTCCTGGGCTGAGCGCAGGGCAAGGACGGCGGTTTCCAGCTGCTCCGGCGGCAGGGTAAACGGCACCCGGAGGTAGCGTTCGAAGGCGCCGCCGATGCCGAACCGCGGCCCTGCAGCCAGCCGGATGCCAAAGTCCGGGGCGATGACCGTCAATGCTGTGCTCACCGGCGCCGGCAGCCTGCACCATACGGACAGGCCGCCGGCCGGCCGCCCCGTTTCCCAGTCCGGGAGGTGCCCGGCGAGGAGTTCCAAAAGCGCGGCGCGGTTGTCCCGGAGAGCGCTGAGCCGCGCCGGAAGGGGCTCATCGAGGGCGCGGACCAGGTGGGCTGCTGCCAGCTGTTCCATGACCGGTCCGCCCAGATCCATGGGCGTCCGCGCTGCCGCAAACCGCTGGATCATGGCTTCGGAAGCGCGGATCCAGCCGGTGCGGAGGCCGCCCCAGTGTGACTTGCTGAGGGAGCCGATGGTGACCACGGCGGGACTGAAGGCGGCTACGGGAGTGGTCTCGGCGCCGTCGAGGTTCAAGTCCCGGAGGGTCTCGTCCACCACCAGAACCGTTCCGGCGGCTGCCGCCGACCGGACCAGCTGTCGACGCTGGACGTCGGGCATCAGCTGCCCGGTGGGGTTGTGGAAGTCCGGCACTACGTACGCGATTTTGGGCCGCTGCTGCATCAGGGTGGCCTGCAGTGCATGCATGTCCCACGCCGGTCCTGACCCCGACCCTGCCGTGAATGCCACCGGTACGGCCCGGCAGCCGGCAGCGCGGATGGCATCCAGGGCGTTGGGGTAGCTGGGGTGTTCCACCAGCACCTTGTCTTGCCTGCCCGCCAAGGCCCGGATGATGATGTTCAGGGCGTGCTGCGCCCCCGACGTCACCAGGATCTGCCCGGCCGTGGTGGGTGCTCCGGCCGCGGTGTAACGCGCGGCTACTGCCTCGCGCAGCGGAAGCAGGCCGATGGCGTCATACCCGAACCCGGGCAGGAGCGCGGGGAGTTCGGTGAGGGCTGCTGCGAACGCACGGTGTACCACCTCGCCGCTGGCGGGCAGTGCTGCGTAGGCGAGGTCGATCAGCCCCTCTGGAGCCGCGAGCCCCGGTGCCGCGAGCCCGGCTGCCGCGAGCCCGGCTGCCGCGAGCGCCCGCGACGGCGGTCCGGCGGCGAGTCCCGGGTCCGAAAAGACCGTGGTGCCCAGCGGTGTCAATCGTGGAATCCGCGTCCGGCCCCTGCTGCCTTGCCCGCTGCTGAGGAACCCCTGTTCGCGGAGGTGTGCGTAGGCGGCCGTGACGGTGGTACGGCTGACGCCCAGCGTCTGAGAGAGTGCCCGTTCGCTGGGCAGTGCGGTGTCCAGCGCCACGCGGCCGTCCAGGACCAGCAGGCGTACGACGTCGGCCAGCTCGCGGTAGGCGGGCGCGGCGCCGGGGTTCCACTCGCCGAGGAGACGGGCCAGGGCGGAAGGGTTCAGTGAAGCGGACATCATGCCAGTATCTCAAACTGGCTATGTATTTCAATGCCAGTCTTCTGCCAGAGTTGTCATCATGTTGACCCGCAGAATCCTCCAGCTCTTTGTCGGCCTCGCCATGTACGGCATCTCCCTGGCCGTGTTCATCCGCGCCGGCCTGGGCCTTGACCCGTGGGACGTTTTCCACCAGGGCGTGGCTGGCAGGGTGGGGCTGAGCATTGGTGTGGTGGTCATCATTGTCAGTTTCCTGGTGCTGCTCCTGTGGATTCCGCTGCGTCAGCGGCCGGGGTTTGGCACGCTGGCCAACGCCGTGCTGGTGGGAGCTTTCGCGGACCTCGGGCTCGCCGTGATTCCTGAGGTCTCACATCTGGGCGGCCAGATCGCCATGCTCGCCGGTGCCGTGGTCTTAAACGGGATTGCCTCCGCCTGTTATATCGGGGCTCGGTTCGGCCCGGGCGCCAGGGACGGCCTGATGACGGGGCTGGCGCGGCGCACCGGTTGGTCCGTGCGGGTCTCGCGCACGCTGATTGAAGTGGTGGTGCTGGGCATCGGTTGGCTGCTGGGCGGTTCCGTGGGCGTGGGCACCGTTGTTTATGCCCTCGCCATCGGACCCTTGGTCCAACTGCTGCTGCCGTGGTTCATGGTGCCTGCGGCGCTGCCGGCGGAACCTGCAGACCGCCGGCGGGGCGCTGGTGAGCGGGGCGCCGGTGAGCCGGACGCAGGTGAGCCGGTCGCCGTCGAACCCGTGACGCGGAACGCCTAGGCAACCACGGGCTGGCACTGCGGGCAGAAGTAGATGTCGCGCTCTTCCTCACCGTTGGGCTTGCCCAGCACGCCCCTTCGGATGGGGGTCCCGCATTTCAGGCACGGCCGGTGTTCGCGCCCATAGACCCAATACCCGGGCCGGCCCGCCATCCGCCCGACCGGCATGCCACGGGGATTGAGGATGGTAACGCGGCGCCCGCGGCCCAGGTTTGCCTCCAGCAGCTGCTTGGCGTCCGTCATCAGGGTCCTGAGGTCCTGGACGGCGGAGACGTGCGTCGCGGGATGGACGCCGGACAGGAAACAGGCCTCACAGCGATAGATGTTGCCGATCCCGGCCAGGTTGCGCTGGTCCAGGAGGGCGACGCCGATGGGTACGTCCGGCGCCGCCCGGATCCGCTGCTCCGCTTCGGCCAGGTCCCAGTCCGGACCCAGCAGATCCGGGCCGAGATGACCCACGATCGTGTCCTCATCGGCGGTGCGGACCACTTCCAGGATGCCGAGGGAAAATCCGACGGCGTCTGCCACCGGTGTGCGCAGCACGCACCTGGCCGTGAAGCCGGGTTTCCGCCACCGCCCGCCGGGCGGATAGATCTGCCAGGAACCTTCCATCTTCAGGTGCGAATGGATGGTGAGTGCCTGCCGGTCCGAACCGGCACTGCCGTCATTGGACTCGCCCGGTCCATTCCGGTCCGGTCCAATCACGCGCATCAGCAAATGCTTGCCGCGTGGCACAACTTCGCTCACGGTCCAGCCGGCCAGGTTGAGCGTAGCGTACCGCGGCACCCTGAAATCCGAGGCGGTAAGCGTCTGCCCTGACAAGGCTTTGTGCAGTTCGGCGGCGGCCCGCCAGACGGAATCACCCTCAGGCACGGATCCTCAGACCTTTGGGTGTGGAGTACGCTCCGGCGGCGGCAAGTGCGGCTGCCACCGGCGTGTCCAGGATGCCGTGGCCGTTGACTTTCTCCATGATGAGCTTGTCCACCGCGCCCCCGGTGACCACGCCCACGAGTGCCGCGCCGGCCGCCGATAGCACGGCTTCGTCATCGCTGAAGGCCAGCAGTGTTTTGCCACCGCGCTCCACGTAGAGGACCAGGGCGCCGTCCACCAGGACCACCAGCGCGCCGGCTTTCCGCCCTGGCCGGTGCCCCGTCCCGGCGTCCTCGTTGAGTGCCGGCCATGGCAGCGCCGCTCCGTAGGGGTTGGCGGGATCCGTTGCCGCAAGGGCCAGTGCCACTGGCTCCGGCGTGGCCAGCTGGGTGTCCTCGGAATAGGTGCGCAGCCGGTCCACCGTTGCCGGGACAGCGAACTGGGCGGCCCCGAGGTGTTCGATGAAGTACCCGCGGCGGCAGCGGCCAGCCTCTTCCAGCCGGGCCAGCACCTTGTACATCAGGCCGAAGCCGCCCAGGATCTGCTCCGCCATGACCGATCCCCGGGTCACCACGCCATACCGGTCCAGCAGCAGTTCAGCGGTGGCGCGGGCGTGGATGGTCGCATCCAGTTCCGGCAAGGGCAGGGCAGACCAGCGCCCGGCAGCCATGGGTGGAGTGGCCCGGGCTCCCGAGGCGGAACCGTATCCACTGCCGCCGAACCCAGGCGAGCCCAGGCCGTGGGTGCGGCCGAGCCTGCTCAGCCTGGGGGCGCGCAGCCGAGGCGCCTTGGAAACCTGCCGGTGGGCCGTGTGGCCGCCGGCGATCAGGGCCCGGACCGGGGCGAAGGTGTCACCTGTGATGCGGCCGGCCCAGGCAAGATCCCACAAGGCGGACACCACATCCTGGTCGCTGAGCACCGAGTCCATGCCACCGGCGACGTCCGTCAGTTGGCGGAAGAAGTAGCCGCCGCCGTTGTTCCGGAGGTGGTCAAGCAGCCGTTGCTGCGCATCGCCTCGTTCATAGTCGACGGCGGGATTCAGGGTCAGCTCGGCGGAATCGGCCAGGTGGAGGCTGACCCAGCCGTCGTTTCCAGGCAGCGCTCCGGCCCCGGACCAGAGGATCTCGCCGGCAGCCATCAGCTCATCCAGCATGGCGGGCTGGTAGTTGGACACCCGGCTTGCCAGGACCAGCGGCTCCCAGGCCGAAGCAGGAACCGGCACCCCGGATAGCTGGTCGATCGCGGTGACAATACCGTCCAGTCCGCGCAGGGACGGCTGACCGCGCCCGGAGCCCGGGGTGCGCACGTGCTGCCATGCTGGCAGGAAACGCCCATACGCGGCCGCGTCCACCGGTTCCACTTCTGCGCGCAGGGCAGCCAGGGAACGACGCCGGAGCTTGCGGAGTACATCGGCGTCGCACCATTCGCTGGTGGTGGGCTGTTGTTCCTGGTGGACCCCGGGCTGTATGTCTTGACCGCTGCCCGCCGGTTCCGGCGGGGCGGCGTGCGGCCGGAACTCGCCTTCCACCACGCGGCCGTCCGCGGCGTGCCGCTTCAGCGCAGTGCCCACCACCGCGACGCCAAGCCCCAGCCGGGCCGCGGCTTCCGCCGAGGTGAAGGGTCCGTGCGTGCGGGCGTACCGGGAAACGAGGTCGCCGAGAGGGTCTGCCACGGGTTCGATGAAAGCGAGCGGCACGCCCATAGGCAGCGGCACGCCGATCGCATCACGGAGCCTCGCGGCATCCTCGACGGCGGCGTAACGTTCGGCCCCGCCGATGTTGACCTTGATGGCACGGTTGGCCCGCAGCAGTGCGGTCAGGTGTGCGGTGGCCAGGAAAGTGTCGATCTCCGGGGTTTCGATTTCCGGTGATCGAGCCTGTCGAGATCCCTCAACCACCGGGGTTTCGATTTCCGGTGATCGAGCCTGTCGAGATCCCTCAACCACCAGCCGGGCCGCGACTTCCCCCGGGGTCAGCGGACCCAGCAACCGGAGCAGGTCTGCCACGCCTTCCATGCCGCGGGCCCGGCGGTCCGGCGCGAGGCGCTGGAGTTCAAGCTCGGTCTCCTCAATGACTTTTGCGTCGAGCAGTTCGCGGAGCTCCACCCGGCCGAGCAGCTCATTCAGGAGCGTCGAATCCAGGGCCAGGGCAGCGGCCCGACGTTCGGCCAGGGGCGAGTCGCCTTCGTACAGGAACTGGGCCACGTACCCGAACAGCAGCGACTTGGCGAACGGCGAGGGCTGCTGGGTGGTGGTCTGCACAATCCTGAGTTCGCGGCGCTCCACCGAGGCCGCAATATCCTTCAGCGCGGGAAGGTCGTACACGTCCTGCAGGCATTCGCGGACGGTTTCCAGCACGATGGGAAAAGTAGGATATTTCCGCGCCACGTCGAGCAACTGCGCCGACCGCTGGCGCTGCTGCCACAGTGGTTGCCGCTTGCCCGGGGTCTGGCGGGGGAGCAGCAGGGCACGCGCGGCGCACTCCCGGAAACGTGAGGCGAACAGGGCACTGCCGCCCACCTCGGCCGTGACAATCTGCTCCAGCTCGTCGGGATCAAACAGGAACAGCTCGGCACCGGGCGGCTCGTCTTCCATCATGGGAACCCGCAGCACGATGCCGTCGTCGGCCGCCATGGCGGAACCGTCCAGGCCGTAACGCTGGTGCAGGCGCTGCCCGACGGCGAGCGCCCAGGGAGCATGCACCGGCATCCCGAAGGGGCTGTGCAGGATCACCCGCCAGTCGCCGAGTTCATCGTGGAATCGCTCCACCACCAGCGTGGTATCGCAGGGGACCACCTCGGTGGCGAGCTTCTGTTCACTGAGGTACTGGATCAGGTTGTTCGCGGCGAAGTCATCCAGCCCGCTGGCCTTGCAGCGTTCGGTGGCAGGGCCGACGTCGGACGCGGACAGCTCGCGCACGAAGGCACCCAGCGCGCGGCCCAGGTCAACGGGCCGTCCCAGCGAGTCACCCTTCCAGAAGGGAAGTTTGCCGGGCTGGCCGAAGGCGGGTGTGACCAGGACGCGGTCATGGGTGATGTCCTCGATCTTCCAGCTCGTCGCGCCCAGTGCAAAAATGTCACCCACACGGGATTCGTAGACCATCTCCTCATCGAGCTCACCTACGCGGCGGCCGCCTTTCGCCGGGGACGCTGCGGGTTTGCCACCCGCACCCGCCGCACCGGAGCCTTCCACCTCGGTGCCGATGATGTACACACCGAACAGGCCACGGTCCGGGATGGTACCGCCCGAGGTTACGGCAAGCCGTTGGGCCCCTGGCCTGCCTTCGATGGTGCCCGCGTTCCGATCCCAAATGATCCGGGGCCGCAGTTCGGCGAATTCGTCGGACGGGTAACGGCCGGCCAGGAGGTCAAGGGTTGCCTCGAACGCTGACCGGGGGAGGGACGCGAACGGAGCGGACCGACGGACCGTGGCGAACCAGTCCTCCACATCGATGCTGCCCAGGGCCGTTGCCGCGACGGTCTGCTGGGCCAGGATGTCCAGCGGGTTGGCGGGCACAAAGAGCCGCTCGATCTTCCCTTCGAGCATCCGCTCCACCGTGATCGCGGTATGCACAAGGTCTGCGCGGTGCTTGGGAAACAGCACCCCTTGTGAAATTTCCCCCACCTGGTGCCCGGCACGGCCAACACGTTGGAGCCCGCTGGCCACCGACGGCGGCGATTCCACCTGTACCACCAGGTCCACAGCGCCCATGTCGATGCCGAGTTCCAGGGACGAGGTGGCAACGACGCAGCGCAGTCGGCCGGACTTGAGGTCGTCCTCAATGAGCGCCCGCTGGTCCTTGGACACCGAGCCATGGTGGGCGCGGGCCAGCAGCGGATCGGCGCCTGCGGTACTGCCGGCCTGCGCCATCATGTGGGCCGGCGTCGCGGTGGACGTGGGAAGCTGCGGATCCGAACCAGCACCGGCGTTCTCCCAACCGCCACCGACGGCGATCAGTTGCCGTTCGGCGTATATCTCGTTCAGGCGGGCCGTCAGGCGCTCGGCCAAGCGGCGTGAGTTGGCGAAAACAATGGTGGACTGGTTGGCCAGCACCAGGTCAACGATCTTCTCTTCCACATGGGGCCAGATCGAGGCCTGAGGCTGTAGCCCTGACGCGGGTCCGGAGTCAAAAGCGCCCGCAGCGCCCGGGAGATCGGACATGTCCTCCACAGGCACAGACACAGTGAGGTCCCAGTTTTTCCGGGACGGCGGCGCAACAATTTCCACCGGCGCGGAACCGGCCAGGAACTGTGCCACCAGTTCGCGTGGCTCTACAGTGGCGGAAAGTCCGATCCGCTGGGCGGGCTTGGGCAGCAGTGCGTCCAGCCGTTCCAAGGAGACCGCCAAGTGGGCGCCCCGCTTGGTCCCGGCGACGGCATGGACCTCGTCAACGATGATGGTGTCCACCTCGGTGAGGGTTTCGCGCGCCCTGGAGGTGAGCATCAGGAACAGCGATTCCGGGGTGGTGATGAGGATGTCCGGCGGGTTGCTCAACAGGGAGCGACGTTCCGCCGTCGTGGTGTCACCGGACCTGACCCCCACGGTGATCAGCGGCGCCGGAAGTCCCAGCCGTTTGGCAGTCTGGGTGATGCCGATCAGGGGTGAGCGGAGGTTGCGTTCCACGTCCACGCCGAGGGCTTTCAGGGGTGAGATGTACAGGACGCGGGTCTTGCGTTTGGGCGGGCGGGGGCGCCTTCCTTTAGCCCGCGCGGCGTCGACCCGAGGCAGCTCAACAGGCGGGGCCGGCGCCTCAACCATGAGCCGGTCCAGGGCCCACAGGAACGCCGCGAGCGTCTTGCCTGAACCGGTGGGCGCCACAACCAGCGCGTGCGAACCGGACGAGATGGCGTTCCAGGCACCGGTCTGGGCAGGCGTGGGCTCCGAAAAAGCGCCGAGGAACCAGTCCCGGGTGGGCCTGCTGAAACGGCGCATGGGAGTGCCGGGAAGGGCTTCCGGCTCC
>DASSIA010000124.1:0-2027 GCA_035692345.1 Arthrobacter sp.
CGTTCGCGGGAATGATCCCGGAGCTCAGGTCACCGCCACTGAAATGGGTGGGATCACCCGATGGGGCAAAGATGTTTGCCGGCTCAGTGCCGAAGGTAACCGTGTGCGGTGCGCCCATGCCGGTGTTGCTGAACACCACCGTTTCGCCCACGTGCACCGTCACGCTGGGCCGGACAAACCGCATGACCATGGCAATGCCGTCGTCGCCGCCCACCAGGACCAGGTGGTTACTGGACTGCGCGGCCAGGGAAGCGGTCAACTGGTGCCCATCCCGAAGGATGGAGCGCTCCTGTGCCCGGGACGATTTATCGTAGTCCGCCTGGGTATGGGGGTATGCCGATCCTGCTGCCTGAACGTGAACGGTCCCCTTCATCGCCATGCCGTGAATCAGGCACCAGTACGTGAAATCGCCCTGGCTCGGGAACGTCAGGCTGTAGCTTGTCCCGGAAGGGAAACCTGGGACCGCAATGTTGGACAAAAGGCCCGAGTTGTAATAGGAGGTTCCGTCATAACTTGACGTGCCCCGGGGAAACAATTCAGCGGCGTTGAACGGATCGAATGGCTGCAAGGACTCGAGCGATTGGCCCTGGGCCAGGAATGTCACCGTGTGGACCTCGGCGGCGTTCGCCTGCCAGTTGATGGTGTCGCCCGCATTGACAACAATGTCCGAGGGCAGGAAGGCCATGCCCTGGATTGCCAGGTTGCTGGACTCGGAGCCCACTTGGACCGTCCACGAACGGGGCGTCCAGGTGGATGCGCCGGCCGGACCGCCGGCGGCCGCTGGCACCACAAGGGCAACGGTGGCTGCAAGAATGATCGACAGTTTGCGGAATCTGGTGTTTAAGCCCTGATAATGCTTCATCGCATTGCTCTCTTTTTGAACCGTTTTCGGCCATAACTGGCCGATGGGTCACCGTGACCGGTTCATCCCAGCCGGAAGGTCACTGTTCCACGGTGAGCGGATCGCTGGGCGCCCACGCAACCGTGCATGGGCGTAGGCAACCAGCGGGATCCCCACGCCGGAAATGCACCACCCAGCCAGTGCGTGTCGGGTTTCACTATTGATCCAGGCGCCATCACTTTCGCGTGTTCATGCCGGACTCGCGGAAGTGGGACGCAGTTATTACCATCCTCCTCCGCAAACAATTTGTCGAGGTCAGCGGTAGCCGGTCACAAACGGCCTGTTGGTGGGCACGATCTGCTTTCCCAACGGCATGAGGCACACAGGGATGAGCTTGAGGTTGGCGATAGCCAAGGGGATGCCGATGATGGTGACCGCCATGGCAATGGCCGTGACCACGTGGCCGATAGCGATCCAAATGCCCGCTACCACCAGCCAGATGACATTCCCCAGCAGCGGGAAAACGCCCGTACCGCCCGGCTTGTCCACCACCATGCGTCCGAAAGGCCAGAGCGTGTAGGCAGCAATCCGGAACGAGGCGATGCCCCACGGAATCGTCACGATGAGCAAGCAGCAGATGATGCCCGCCAGGAAGTAGCCCAGGGCAAGCCAAAGTCCGCCGAATACCAGCCAGATGATGTTGAGCAGTGTCTTCATCTGTCCATTGTGCCCCTCGGGGTCCGGCAAAAACCTAGGGGTCTGCCCTGATTGGCCCCTGATCTTGAACCCTCTCTCACTTTTGGGGCCTTTTCGGCAAACCCACTCTCACTCTTGACGCAGGAGGGTTTGCCGTTGCTGTGCGGCTGCGCATAAGCCAGAATTGCGTCCAGCTTGGTGGAGGAGCTGCCCCATCGGCCGCGGGTCATTTCCAGGAATTCGGCGGTGTCGAACGGGCCATGGGCGAGATGCAGCCGGGTGCGTATGCCGAGGTCCTCGGACCCGAAGCGCATTTCAGGCCCGGGCGTGACGCCTCCGCCGGGTTCTGCCTTCTGCGTTGCGACGAGGAACCCCGGCGGATCGTATGCCGTGATGACCGCATCAATGTGCCCCTTCTTGAGGGCGCCGTCCTGTGTCCAGGTCATAACCAACTGCCAGACGCCGCCCACACGCGACTCGACGATTGGGC
>DASSIA010000125.1:0-5497 GCA_035692345.1 Arthrobacter sp.
GATGACCTGCGGGCGGAGAAGGAAAAGGTCCTCGCCGCGGTCAAGCTTCCCGAGGACCTGTCCACCCATTCGGCACGCGGGCAGTTCGCCGGCGGCTGGCAGGGCGGGGAACAGGTCCAGGGCTACCTGGAGGAAGACGGCATCCCGGCCGATTCGACCACGGAAACGTTCGCCGCGATCCGGGTGGATATCCACACCCGCCGCTGGGCCGGTGTGCCGTTCTATTTGCGTGCGGGCAAGCGCCTGGGCCGGCGGGTGACCGAGATCGCGGTGGTGTTCAAACGCGCCCCGAACCTGCTCTTCCGTGACCACGGCGAGGATGACTTCGGCCAGAACGCCGTGGTGATCCGGGTCCAGCCCGACGAGGGCGCGACCATCCGGTTCGGGTCCAAGGTCCCGGGCACGCAGATGGAAGTCCGCGACGTGACGATGGACTTCGGCTACGGACACTCCTTCACCGAGTCCAGCCCCGAAGCCTACGAACGCCTGATCCTGGATGTGCTGCTCGGTGAGCCGCCGTTGTTCCCCCGGCACGCCGAGGTGGAACTGTCCTGGAAGATCCTGGACCCCTTTGAAGACTACTGGGCAGGGCTGAGCGAGCAGCCGGAGCCCTACGCCCCGGGCAGCTGGGGCCCGGCCTCGGCGGATGAACTGCTGGCCCGTGACGGACGAACCTGGAGAAGGCCATGATTGTAGATTTGCCGGACACCACCACCTCGAAGATCTCCAAGAAGATCACCTCCCTGCGTGAGCAGGGCGGGGTGATCGCCCTGGGCCGGGTCCTGACCCTGGTGGTCGTGACCCGGTCCGGGCTCGAGGAAGAAGCGATCGAGGCCGCGAACGAGGCCAGCCGCGAACACCCCTGCCGGATCATCGTCCTGGCCGACGCCGGGGCGGCCGCCCCGAACCGGCTCGACGCGCAGATCCGGGTGGGCGGTGACGCCGGCGCGTCCGAGGTCATCGTGCTCCGCGGCTACGGCGAACTCGCCCACGAATCCGAATCCCTGGTCGCGGCCCTGCTGCTCCCGGACGCCCCGATTGTGGCCTGGTGGCCGCACGGGGCGCCTGAGAATGCCTGCGAAACCTCCGTGGGCCGGATCGCGCACCGCCGGATCACCGACTCCGCGAACGAAACCGACCCCCAGGCCGCCCTCGAGAACATCCGCGCCACGTACAAGGCCGGCGACACCGACCTCGCCTGGACCCGGCTGACCAACTGGCGGATCCAGCTCGCGGCAGTCCTGGACCAGGTGGACTCCTCCCCCGTCACCGCAGTGGCCGTGGAAGGCGCCTCGGATTCACCGTCCACCATCCTGCTCGCCGCCTGGCTGACCCTGGCCCTGGACGCCCCAGTGACCATCGTCGCGGACCCGGCAGGTACCGGTATCCGCCGCGTCCGCCTTACCCGCCCCGGCGGGGACGTACAGCTCTTCCGCCCCGGACTCTCCGTCGCCGAACTCACCCAACCCGGCCAGCCCGCCCAACGGATCTCCCTGCCCCGCCGCAGCCTCAAGGACTGCCTGGCCGAAGAACTCCGCCGCCTCGACCCCGACGAGGTGTTCGGCGAAGTGATTACTATTGGACTGCCACGTACCAATCTAAGGAGCGTCCGACCCAGTGAGCGTTGAGCCAAGAGTTAGCATCCATCCTGATTCGTCCGTCCTGATGGCTGCCATCGCGGCCCGCCTGATCACCAAGCTGGTGGATGTGCAGGACAAACACGGTGAGGCCACGGTGGTGCTGACCGGCGGCACTGTGGGCATCGGTACGCTGAAGGCCGTTGCGGACTCTCCGGCGGCGCCCGCCGTCGACTGGTCGAAGGTGAATTTCTGGTGGGGTGACGAGCGGTTTGTTGCCGCTGAGGATCCCGACCGGAACACCCGGCAGGCTTTTGATGCACTCCTGTCGCACATCGCGGTGGATCCCGCGAGGATCCATCAGCCCGCGTCGTCGGACGACTACGACACCCCCGAGGAAGCCGCCGCGGACTATGCCCGCAGGCTCCAGGAAGCTGCCCGGGCCGAACACGCGGCTGACATGTCCGATGACCGTCCGGACGAGCCCGGGGGGCTCCCGCGCCTGGACGTAGTGTTGTTGGGCGTTGGTCCGGATGCCCACGTGGCGTCACTGTTTCCGGAACAGGGCGGCATCCGGGAGAAGTCGCTGACGGTTGTGGGCGTGCGCAATTCCCCCAAGCCTCCGCCCCAGCGCATCTCGCTCACGCTCCCTGCCATTAACACCGCAGCCGAGGTCTGGATGGTGGTGGCCGGCGAGGACAAAGCCGGTGCCGTGGGTTTGGCCCTGGCCGGCGCCAACCCGGTCCAGGTTCCGGCGGCGGGGCCGCGGGGCACATCGCGTACCCTGTGGCTTATTGACGAAAACGCAGCGTCACGGGTCCCGGAGCAGCTCGTCCGGAAGGACGCCACCGGCGCGTAGTTTTTCCAGCGCTCCGGCCAGGACAGCTTCGGCGTCCTGGTCGGAGCGCCGCTCTTTAACGTACTCGAGATGGGTCTTGAAGCCTTCGTCCAGCGGATCGGGCAGGGCGGCTTCCTTGCCGTCCCTGGACGCCGGAGCCCCGCAGCGCCGGCAGTCCCAGACGGCTGGAATCTGCTCGTCCGGCAGCCGCAGGAACACAAGCCGGGTTTCGTGCGCCTTGGCGCACCAGTACGAAACACGGATGCGAGGGACCTGTTCACCCGAAGCTTCGGACTGGTTCTTGGGACCGGCCCCTTCGGTCACACCCACCCGGGTGCCGCGGAACGCTGATGCACTATGTACCATCGGGACTCCTGGCTGCTTAAACAAAAACTGTGGCTGTTGGAACCCAACAGCCACAGTTTAGTTCGGAGATCCGAGTCGCGGCAGTGCCGGACCCTATTCAGTTGCAGGCTACGAGTCCCCTGCGCCGCTGAAGCGCATGATCAGGCCCAGTGCAATGATCACAATGCCCCAGGTAACCCCCAAAACGATGGTGAACCTGTTCAGGTTCCGCTCGGCCACGCCCGAGGAGCTGAGGCCGGAACTCATGCCGCCGCCGAACATGTCCGACAGCCCGCCACCCCGTCCCTTGTGAAGGAGGATAAGCAGCGTCAGCAGAAGGCTGGTGATGCCCAGGAGAATCTGCAGAATGACATGAAGAACGTCCACGACGGCCTTTCAGAAGATTGGAATTACGGGAGCCTGGATCTGCGGGCGGACTAGTCCGTCAGCAGGTGACTCTCGAACCTGACAATATTAGCAAACTCCGCGGGATCGAGGCTGGCCCCGCCCACCAACACGCCGTCAACGTCCCGTTCGTTCAGGATCGCTGCGACATTGTTCGCCTTGACCGAACCGCCGTAAAGCAGCCGGATCCTGGCTGCCACGTCATCCCCGAAGATCGTGGCCAGTTCCGCACGGATGGCTGCACACATTTCCTGGGCGTCCTCAGGCCCCGCCACTTCACCGGTGCCGATGGCCCAAACGGGCTCGTAGGCCACCACCAGGTCGGCCGCCTGCTCAGCTGCCAGCCCGGCGACGTTCGCCCGGAGCTGTGTCAGGGTGTGCTCCACATGGGTGCCGGCCTGGCGGATTTCCAGCCCTTCGCCCACGCACAGCACCGGAGTGACACTGTGCCTGAACGCGGCTTTGACCTTGGCGTTCAGGACTTCGTCGGTTTCCTGGTGGATGGTGCGGCGTTCGCTGTGCCCCACCAGGACGTAGCGGCAGCCCAGCTTGTTCAGGAACTGGCCGGAGATGTCGCCGGTGTAGGCGCCTGAGTCGAACTGGGAGAGGTCCTGGCCGCCATAGGCGATGTCCAGTTCATCGCCCTGGACCAGGGTCTGCACACCGCGGAGGTCGGTGAAGGGCGGGAAGACCGCAACTTCAACCCGGCTGTAGTCGTGCTTGGCGTCGGACAGGGTCCACGCCAGCTTCTGCAGGAGGGTGATGCCCTGGACATGGTCCATGTTCATCTTCCAGTTGCCCGCAATGAGAGGCGTGCGGTCAAAAGCGCCGTTCGTTGACGTAGTCACGTGTTCTCCAAAAAGTACTTGATATGTTTGCGGCCGGCAGGGTGCCCGCGGGCACCCTGCCGGCCGAAGGTCTTGGCAGTGAAGGCTCTTAGCGGTCCAGGACGCTAAGCCCGGGGAGTTCCTTGCCTTCGAGATATTCCAGGCTGGCGCCGCCGCCGGTGGAAATGTGCCCGAACTGGCTGTCGGCGAAACCAAGGGTCCGCACGGCAGCGGCCGAGTCCCCGCCGCCTACCACGGTGAACGCGTCGGCTTCGGTCAGGGCCTGGGCCACGGCACGGGTGCCGCCGGAGAATGCTTCGAACTCAAAGACACCCATGGGCCCGTTCCAGAACACCGTTTTGGCGCCCTTGATGCGGTCGGCAAAAGCGGCTGCAGAGTCCGGCCCGATGTCCAGGCCAATGCCCTGGGCGCCGAAGCTGCTGCCCTCGATACCGTCCGCGGGGACGGTTTCGTGGCTGGCGTCGGCGGCGAACTTGCTGGCCACCACAACGTCCGTGGGAACAACGAATTCAGTGCCGGCGTCGGCCGCCCGCTTCAGGTAGTCCTGGACAACCGGGATCTGGTCTTCCTCGAGAAGGCTGCCGGCCACGCTGTGGCCTTCGGCTGCCAGGAACGTGAAGAGCATGCCGCCGCCCACCAGGATGGTGTCCGCCTTGCCGATGAGGTTGTCGATGACTGCCAGCTTGTCGGAAACCTTCGAGCCGCCGAGCACCACCACGTAGGGCCGCTGCGTGTCAGCCGTCAGCTTCCGCAGGACCTCGACTTCGGTGTGCACAAGGTCGCCCTGATAGGACGGGAGCCGTGTGGCGACGTCGTAGACGCTGGCGTGCTTGCGGTGCACAGCACCGAAAGCGTCGTCAACATAGGCGCCGTTGTCTCCCGTGAGGGCCACGAGCTCGTCCGCGAAGGCGCCGCGTTCGGCGTCGTCCTTGCTGGTCTCCCGTGCGTCGAAGCGCACGTTCTCGAGTACGAGGACTTCGCCGTCCTGCAGCGAGGCTGCAAGATCCTTGGCGGAGCTGCCTACTGTGTCCTGCGCGAGCGAGACGTTGAAGCCGGCAAGTTCTGCCAGCCGCGACACGGCGGGCTTGAGCGAGTACTTTTCCTCCGGGGCGCCCTTGGGGCGTCCGAGGTGGGCTGTTACCAGCACGCGGGCACCGGCGTCCGTAAGCTTTCCCAGCACTGGCAGCGAGGCCCTGATACGGCCGTCGTCAGTCACTGTAGAGCCGTCGAGCGGCACATTCAGGTCACTTCTAACCAGAATGTACCGCCCGCGGACACCTTCAGCGATCAGTTCGTTGAGGGTGTGGAATGTCATGTGTCTAACCCTAGCCCAGCTTGGCTGCGACGAGCTCCGTCAGGTCCACCAGGCGGTTGGAGTAGCCCCATTCGTTGTCATACCAGGAAACAACCTTGACCTGGTTGCCGATGACCTTGGTCAGGCCGGAGTCGAAAATGGACGACGCCGGGTCCCCCACGATGTCCGA
>DASSIA010000126.1:0-2496 GCA_035692345.1 Arthrobacter sp.
GCTCCACGGCCCGTGGCAGCCGATGACCTGCTGCCCGAGCGCGTCATCTCGGGCGACGAGGCAGCCCGCCGCTCCCTGGTGAAGAACATCTACCGGCCGCTTGTCGCTGCCTCCAACGGGCTGGTCGAGACCCTGGGCACCTACCTGGAGCTGGGTCATTCGCTCGAGGCGACAGCCCGCGAATTGTTCGTGCACGCCAACACCGTCAGGTACCGGCTCAAGCGCGTGTGCGACGTCACGGGCTGGGATCCGCTCCTCCCCCGGGAAGCGTTTGTGCTGCAGGCCGCGTTGGTAGTAGGGCGGCTTTCGACCCCGCCAAAAGCACCGACAGAGCGTCATCCGGCGCGGAATCAGCCATGAGTCGTTGTAGACTTCCTACAATCTGACCCCTTGAGCTTGGTGCAGAGAAACACCGCTGGATGACCCCAAAATTTGGAAAGCTGGATACGTGCTTGCAATAGTCTGCCCTGGACAGGGCTCTCAGACCCCGGGTTTCCTGGCCCCCTGGCTGGAACTGCCTTCGGTCGCAGGCCATCTGGCCGCCCTCAGTGAGATCGCGGGCATCGACCTGACCGCACACGGGACCACCTCGGATGAGGAAACCATCAAGGACACCGCTGTGGCACAGCCCCTGATTGTCGCCGCCGGGCTGGTCGCCGCGAAGTCCCTGTTCGACGTCGAACTCGGCACGCTCCCGGTGATCCTTGCCGGACACTCCGTGGGAGAGATCACCGCTTCGGCCCTTGCCGGCGTGCTCACCGAGCAGGAAGCCATGACGTTCGTCCGTGAACGCGCCAACAGCATGGCTGCGGCCGCCGCAGTAACCCCCACCGGCATGAGCGCAGTGGTGGGCGGGGATCCGGCAGAGGTCATGGCCGCCATCGAGGCCTCCGGCGCCACCCCGGCCAACGTCAATGGCGCAGGCCAGACTGTAGCCGCCGGAACCTTCGAGCAGCTCAAGTCCCTGGCTGACAACCCGCCGGCCAAGGCGCGCGTCATCCCGCTGAAGGTGGCCGGCGCGTTCCACACCTCACACATGTCCCCCGCCGTGAGCGCCCTCGAGTCGCTGAAGCCGGGCCTCAAGCCGCAGAAGCCCCAGGTGCCGCTGCTGTCCAACTTTGACGGCCGTGAAGTGACCGACGGCGGCGCCGCCGTCGAGAGCCTCATCGCGCAGGTCTCCCGGCCCGTCCGCTGGGACCTGTGCATGGAGACACTCGTGCAGCGCGGCGTCACGGGCGTCATTGAGCTGGCCCCGGCCGGCACCCTGGCCGGGCTCGCCAAGCGAGGCATGCCCGGCGTCAAGACCGTTGCAGTCAAAACCCCGGACGACCTCACGGCCGCGCTGGCACTCTTCGCAGAATTGGAGGGAAATGCATGAGCGTTCCCACGCTGAAACAGCTTCCCGTTAACCAGCACAGCCGCATCATCGGACTGGGCGCATTCCGGCCCAACGTCATCGTCACCAACGACGACGTCTGCCAGTGGATCGATTCCTCGGACGAATGGATCCGCCAGCGGACCGGCATCGTGACCCGCCACCGGGCTCCCGCCGACGTGAGCGTCATTGACATGGCCGAAGGCGCCGCCCGGGAGGCGCTGCAGCAGGCAGGCATCGAAGCCTCCCAGCTGGGTGCCGTCATCGTTTCCACCGTGACCCACCCCTACGCGACGCCGTCGGCCGCGGCCGCCCTGGCTGACAGAATCGGTGCGACGCCGGCTCCCGCTTTCGATATTTCGGCCGCCTGCGCCGGGTATTGCTACGGGATCGCCCAGGCTGATGCCCTGGTCCGCGCCGGTTCCGCCACCTATGTCCTGGTGGTGGGGGCAGAAAAGCTCTCGGATGTCATCGACAACCGGGAACGGACCATTTCCTTCCTGCTCGGCGACGGCGCTGGCGCTGTTGTCATCGGCCCTTCGGACACCCCTGGCATCGGACCGTCGGTGTGGGGTTCGGACGGCAGCAAGTGGGACGCAATCGGCATGACGCGTTCCATCCTGGATGTCCGTGACCTCAGCATGGCTGCCCGCCAGTCCGACGAGTCCGGCGACTTTGCCCTGTTGGAAGAAGCCCAGGAGCTCTACCCCACACTCCGCCAGGACGGCCAGACGGTCTTCCGCTGGGCCGTCTGGGAAATGGCGAAGATGGCACAGCAGGCCCTGGAGGTCGCCGGTGTCACGGCCGAAGACCTTGCGGCGTTTATCCCCCACCAGGCCAACATGCGGATCATCGACGAGATGGTCAAAAAACTGAAACTTCCCGAATCCGTCATCGTTGCCAGGGACATCGCCGAGGCCGGTAACACCTCCGCAGCCTCCATCCCCCTGGCCACCCACCGCCTGCTGAAGGAAAACCCCGGGCTCAGCGGCGGCCTCGCACTCCAGATCGGCTTCGGCGCCGGGCTGGTCTTCGGTGCCCAGGTAATCGTCCTTCCTTAGGAACGTCCCACACAGGCCGCATCCGCGGACTGCACCGTTTCCGGCACCCCGTGCCGGCAA
>DASSIA010000127.1:0-22339 GCA_035692345.1 Arthrobacter sp.
TCGCAAATCTTCTTGCTCACGATCGTTCATCAGCGTGGACTCACCTCGCGACATGACTTGCCGTGAGTCCACATTGAACCGTCCCGGGAATCATGCCGCCTGTTTGTTGGCGGCGTTGTCGGGTAACGGGCCGGTTTGTAGATGATCGTATGTCTGCTCAAATTCCTCTGGCGTCTGGTGATCCAGGGCCGAATGCAGGCGTTCGTTGCTGTACCAGTGGACCCACTCGAACACGAGCTCCATCATGACTTGGAGGCGATTCGGGATGTCGCGGACCTTCGGCCCGTTGTCCCTTTTGTTGGTTCATGCTCGTTCAGGGCGGTCGAATCAGTTAGCTGCATGAACGGACTGAGCTTTACGGGATCGCCGGCGTACTCGGGGGTGAAACCTGAAAGGTCAGGCGTGGATCAGCTTGAAGAATCACCCGGGTTCGTCCGCGCTGGCGGCAGGAATCGTTCATGGTCAGAGCAGTTCCGGGCCGGCTGCGAAGTTGCACTGCGTCTTTGGGGTGCCCAGTCCGCATTCCAGAGGTGTGTCCATTGCTTGCGATGCACATGCTGAAGGCGGGACTAGCGGGAATTCCCGCCACTCCCGCCCTCGGTCAAGGTGAAAATCAGGGGGAAGCGGATGACGCTCCTGCTATTTGCCGGCTAAGTCTGTCCGCCGCAAGGAGTCGCAGCCGGCTCCGCCCCCCGTGGGCCGCACATGCCGCATCCAATTGAACGGGGCATCGCTGGGCCGATTTCCAGTGAAAGGACGGAACCGGCTGGTGTCACGCAGGGGTTATTTCTGGCCTGCTGTAGACCGCGCACCGAAGATTCGTGACAGTGAATCCTGAACGGACCGGCTCACGTATTCGCCGGCGAGGACTTTCTTGAGGAGGCCCTGATTCATTCCGTGAGACGCGGCCGGAATCGGCTGGCAAGTGTCACCTTCGGCCGACTGCACCGGAGTACGGGTGGTTTCGGTGAATTCGTTGCACGCGAACGTGTATCCGCCCGAGAGCAGCTTAAAGTCAGCCGTGCCAGCACCAGCCTTGACGACCACATTGTTCTGGAACTGTACGTTGCGCAGGCTTGTCGTATTTTCGTTGACGACCGTTTGGCTGATGCCATCGCCGATGTAGATCCAGTTCTGGTGGAATGCAGCGTTTTCCACAGCGCCCTTGCAGTTCTCGATGCCTCGGAAGGAGTCATTGATACTTAGGTTGTGGTGGATGTCGGCGTTTCGAATCGTGCCCGGACCGTTGTTGCAGAGGAGGAAGAATCCTCCCTTGTTGTCGTGGCTGTAGTTGTACTGAAATGTTGTGTTGACGTTACCTTGGTCGACGTCATAGGCCATACCGTCAAGTGTGTTACCGCCGCCGGAAACGTCGTTGTATTGGAACGAAGAATTGTCGGAGTTGAAGGGCCAGATGCCGGCGTTATAGCCCGCAGACCGGAGTTGAAAGCCGGACACCGTGTTGCGTTGGACGATTGCTCCGTCGGTCGTGTTCATGACGATGCCATCGCCGCCGATGTCCGAGAGTGTATTGTGCTCAACAACAATGTTGGTGGAGGCGAGCCAGGTGGTAACTGGTGTGGGCGCTAATTCGGGCCGGGCGCTCCAGGTGCTCAGAACAGTGACAATGGCTTGGCGGTCGATGTGTTCCAACAGGTTGCCCGCGATGCGGACATCGTCAAATTTGGTTGGGACGGCGGAGCCCGAAACCTTGAACCCGATACCCTGGCTTCCGTTCGGACCCTTCAGATCCCCGCCCCGCACGTCATGAATGTACAAGTTCTCAAGGTCGTAGCCGGTGCCCGTGCCAATGTCGCGGATTTCGACCAGTACTCCGCGGCGTTGCGAGGCTGGAAGCGAGCTGTTTGTTATCTCAAGGTTCTGGAGAACTATGTGTTGGTTGTTGAGAAGGTGCACGGCTGCGGGCCCACCCTGGCCCGCGATTACCGCGCGGTCGCTGGATGTGCCGTAGTCGCTAATGGTGAAGGCGTCTGCAGCCGTGCCGGAACCGGATGGCTTGAGTAGTCCGGTGCAGGTGGTTCCCTTCTTGAACAATAGTTGGTCGCCTGGCCCGAACTCATGGGCGTTGGCTTGCTGGAGCGAGTTCCACGGGGACGTGGCACTGCCGTTGCCAGCGGCGCCAGCGGCGCAGTCCACGAAGTACTGGGAACCTGCCCCCTCAGCGAACGAAGGCGCGGTACCAAAAATCGCGGGGAGTGATAATGCCAGTCCAGCTGCGGTTGTGCGTGCTAGCCACTTCTTTTTCATGTGATCCTCCAAAAACGCTGACGACAAACGGGATGCGGTGGGTGGGGATGGGTCCTTCGCGTTTACGGCACCGCTGGGCAGATCCTTGCTTCCTGCGAAAGAACTCTGGATGCCTTTGGGCCGGGGTCAGTAAGCAGGCGGACAGTAGCGGAGCCTGGAAGGCATTTTGTTCTCTCTACCGCTGAAGTCCGAACGACCCGAGCGGTCAGACCGACACCAGTATCTATAAACAAAGTACCTAATAATGTCGACTACGTCTGTCGTTTTGCGTGGAACCACTATTATCAAAACACATAGCTCATGTGAGACACAACACCATGCGTCTGAACGTGAGGCCCTATGATGCCTAGAACGGGTCCAGCATCGGTGAGCTGGCAGAAGCCAAGGGCGTAGACACTTCAGGGCTGATCTCGATGGTGAACGACTTCAACGCGTCCACGGACCGCAACATCCCCTTTGATCCGACAGTGCTCGTGGCCGCGCCGCGCATGTGAGTCCACCGTTGTCAGAGGCGGCCTGGAGGGGCGGGTGCCAGATGCGAGGGGGCCTATCCGGGGATTGCTCGCCTGCGGTGAGGCGCTTGGCGCGCGCTGTTCCGGCAACTGCCCGGGCGGCTCGGGTCTTGCCGTCGAAATGGTCTTCGGACGTCGGGCCGAGGCGGTAGGCCGATTCTCAAGGGCGTGTGCGGTGTCGAGAAATGTCTACGATGCGATCCGAGACGCCATCGTTAGGTGGTGCATGAAAAGGCCGATGATCTGCTGAGCGAGAACACGCTCGCCGCAGATTATTCGTAGGTCCCGCACGCGCATCCCCGAGGCGCTGCACAGGCACGAGATCGAAGGTCTGGGTGGCTCATCCCGGGCCAGATACATATGGTCCGCCTCCGTTGAGTGCCCCAAGGGCGATTGAGGCGGTGTGCCCGGTGGCGGAGGGCAGCGAGAGCCCGGACCGAGGGCCATGCCGACAAGCCAGACGCATTGGACACGACCTCGAAAACAGAGAAGTGACCCGGCATCCGGTCCACCCGGACGCTGGGTCACTTCTCAGGCATTCCCGTCAGGAGGCCGGGGTGACCGTCACTGGGACCGTGACGTTCAAGTGCCCCTGCGCCGCATTGAACTCCGCGCGGCCGGTGACGGTGCTAGCGTTCGCCGAGACCGGCGCGGTCACGCGGACGGTCACGGTGGCAGACTGTCCGGCGGGGAGCGCCGGGGCATTCGCGTCCGTGGCGGTCCAGCCGGACGGCAGCGTGAGCGAGACGGTGCCGCGCGAGAACGCGTGGTCATCGCGGTTCGTCACAGTGAATGTCACGTCGGCCGTGCCCCCCGGTGCCACCGAGGCTGCACCTGCCGCGAGGGTCCCGCACAGAGGGCCGAGCCACTGGGCGTCGAACGTATCGAACGTGATCGTGTTGTGGTCACCCTCGTAGAGGACGCCGTAGCGCCCGTTCCCCAGCGGCGTCACGGTCGAGTAGGCCGTCGGCAGGCCCGGCGCGAAGGCACGGGAGGTGCTCCACGTGGCACCGTTGTCGCACGAGTAGCGGATGGTGCCGTTGATGCGGTTGTTGCCGTTGACCCTGTTGGACGGCGCGTTGTCCGCGTTCGAGAACAGGAGCTTCGCCGCGTCCGCGGAACCCTCCGGGGCATCCGGGAACATGCGGGTGATGCCCGCGTTGTTGCGGGGGTCCGTGAGCGTCGAGTCATACGTGACGGGGCCGTAGGTCTCGCCGCCGTCATGCGAGATCGCAATCCGTCGTCCGCCGAGGCCCGCGTTGTCCCGCGAGTTGAGCATGACGTCGCCGTTGGAGAGCTCCACGACCTTGTTCTCGTCCATCTTGGTGCCCACCGGCTGGCCCATGTGCCAGCTCTTGCCGTGGTCGTCGGAGTAGACGCTGTAGGCCTGGATCTGCTTGGAGCCGTCCGCCTGGACGACGGTGCCGGCGAACTGCTGGATGAGGCGGCCCTTGTGGGGGCCATACTGGAGCTGGATGCCCTCACCGGAGGAGGCAAACTGGCCGACGACGCCGCCCACGTTGGCCACGCCGTTGACGGTGGTGCCGACGGGCTTCACGGCATTGGTGACGAGGGGCCCTGCGAAGCCCGCGTACTTCGAGCCGGGGGCGTAAGACGACGGCGTCGGAAGGGTCGGCTGGTTCGCCGGGTCTGTGGACCATGTGAGGCCGCCATCGGTCGAGACCGAGACCTCGGAGCTGATCACCATGCGGTCGGCGTCGTCGTTCCCGAGGTGGCTGGCGACGAAGCCGGCGTCCTTCGAGTAGACGTGGAAGTTGAAGACCGTGCCGGTCTCGCGGTCCACGACGTAGCTCGGGTCGCTGAAACCGTAGCGCAGGACGCCGGGCGCGGTGACCTGGCCGCGGGCGATGTACTGCGGCGCATCCCATGTCTTGCCACCGTCAGTGCTGCGGCGCTGGATGATTGAGTTGGGCGACGGCGAGTCGGCGCCGTCAGGGCGCCCGTCGTACGCCGCGAGCACCACGCCGTTGCCCAGGCTGGCGAGCCCGACAATCCGGTAGAACTTCCCGAGGACGGGATCGATCGCGTTGTCCCCGTTGGACGCGAGGACCTGACTGCTGAAGTGGCCGGCGGCGTCGTCATTGCCGGTGCCGGGTACGGCTTGGGCGGGCGCGGCACCCGCGGCGAGCACGACGGCGCCGAGCACCACGGCGCTGAGCCCAGGGAGCGTGGTCCGTGGACGCCGTCGTGCATACAACTGCTTGGAGGGGTTCATGTCTCTCCTTCTCGAATCTTCGATATGGGACATCCCATATCGTAGGTGTGCTCGGCGTCACTGTCGAGAGACCGCTGAAAGACGGCACCATGCGACGCCAGCGACTACCTTTAGCCAGCACGGTGCAGCAGTGCCACCTTGAGTTCTAAACATATGGTCCAACGGTGGGAACGGGCGCGGCGGGTGAGATGCAGTTGCCTTTATGTCGGGCTCGTCACGGCTACGGTTCGGAAGCCGCAGTTGCCGCTGGATGATTCGGGTGTATTTGAGCTTCGGGCGGCCACACGGTACCTATTGCAGTACGAGTCGTGGCAGAGGTAGGAGCCTCCCCGCATCACCCGCCCGCGGCCGATAGTAGGGCCCTGGGGGTTGTCGGTGGGGGCATTGCGGTAGTACTTCGGCAAGAACCAGTCACTGCACCACTCCCACACGTTTCCGCTCATCTCGTACAGTCCGTACCCGTTGGGCGGGAAACTTTTTACGGGAGAGGTGGTGAGGAAGCCATCATCTTGGGTGTTCTCTACCGGGAAAGTACCTTGCCATATGTTGCACAGGTGTGATCCGTCCGCGGAGTGCAACTCGTTGCCCCATGCGTAGCGCTTCTGGTGGAGTCCGCCCCTGGCGGCTCGTTCCCACTCTGCTTCGGTCGGGAGCCTCCGGCCGGCCCACCGGCAATACGCCAGGGCGTCAAAGTGGGAGACCTGGACGACGGGATGGTCCGGAATGTCGGTCCAGTGCGATCCAGGGCCAGCGGGGTGGGCCCAATCGGCGCCGCGAACGTTGAGCCACCAAGGCGTACCCGAGGCTGACCCCAGGACGTCTGCGGGATCCGCGGCCACTGTGAGGTGGAAAACGGCCGAGGTGCCATATTCTTCGGCAGCGGTGCGGTACCCGGTGTCCCTGACGAAGCGGTTGAACATGGCATTCGTCACCGCAATCGTATCGATTCGGTAGGCGTCGAGCCGTACCTCGTGGACCGGGACTTCGCCGTCATTTGGATAGCCCTCGCCGAAGGCGTCCCCCATCTTGAAGGACCCGGCGCCTATGGCTACATCTTCGTGCCCGACGTCACCATCCGCGTGCCCGCTTGGATCGGGCAGCGGACGCTGCTCCGTGGTGTGTCGCGACGGCGAACAGCAACTCCCGGTGACTGGCAACTGTCGGTTTTCGGCTGGCATGTGGCTCCGTGTGGCTAGGTCTCCTGGGCGGATCGACGGCAAACCCGCCGTCCCGCCGGCTTGTTTGGCCGGCACGATCCGTTACTAGTACAGCATGGCCGCTCCGTCGGGAGAGTCCCGAACGGCAGAGGCTGGCCGGCAGGGCGAAAGCCCCGGCCGGCCAGCCGCGTTCAGCAGGTTGCCGTCTGGCTTGCGCCAATGTTGGGCGGGGTGGAAATCGCAGTTCCGAAGTAGTCGCGTCCGCCGTTGTTCGTCACGGACGCACCCGTATGAATCGCAGGCGAGGCCGGCTGCAGGTTGTAACCGGTGGCCGTGCCTTGGCTGGTGGCCGTCCCGGGGTTGCACATCAGCGGGTTGGCTGTGGTGCCTCCGGGGTTGGCCGGCCTGCTGGTGATCCAGGATGACATCGTGTTGTTCTGGAAGGTGTATCCGGTGCTCGCGGCCAGGTTGAACGACGCGGTTCCTGTGCCGCCCTTGTAGATAATGTTGTTCCACATTTTGACGTCGCGGGTCACGTTGACGTTTTCGTTCACCACCACTTGGGTGACGCCGTTGCCGATGTAGATGACGTTGTTGTACACCTGAGCGCTGGTTACCTGTCCGTTACAGTTTTCGATGCCGCGGTACTGATCGTTCTGGCTGATGTTGTAGCGGACAATTGTGCCGCTGTTGACGTTGGTTCCGTAGGGGCAAAACAGGAAGAACCCGCCCTGGTTATCGTGGCTGAAGTTGTACTGGAAAGTCGCATTCACGTTGCCGCCGTCGCTGTCGTAGGCCATGCCGTCCAGGTGTCCGACACCACCGGATACGTCATTGAACTGGGCCAGGAAGCCATTGCTGTTAAAGCTCCATAGGCCGGCATTGTAGGCCGCCGAGCGAACGTTGAAACCCTTGATTACGTTGCGTTCAGCGATCGCGTCCTGGGTGGTGTTGAGGACGATTCCGTCCCCGCCGATGTTGGTCAGGGTGTTGCCCGTCACCTTCACCGCTGTCGCCGGAAGCCAGTTGGGGGTGCCCGTACACGCCAGTTCAACCCGGCAGCTCCACGTGCTCAGCTGCATGACCAGCGCCTGCCGGTCAATGTTCGCAAGCTGGTTGTTGGTGATGTTGACGTCGTTATAAGTGGTGGGCGTGATGGAACCGGTAACCCGGAATGCTATGCCCTGAGACCCGGTGGGTCCCTTCGTGTCATCACCCCACACGTCATGGAGGTAGATGTTCTGTATGGTGTAGCCGTTGCCCGTACCGAAGTCCTGAAGCTCCACATCGATCCCGCGGCGGTTTGTTCCCGGATTTGCGGCATTGGTGATTTCAAGGTCCTGCAGGGTGACGTACTGCTCATTGAACAGGTGCACAGCTTGCGCTGCTCCGTTCCCGTCCAGTACTGCCCGCCCGCTGGCCGTGCCGTAAGCACCGATGACAAAGGGTGCGGACGCGCTTCCGGAGCCGGAGGGGCTGAGCGTGCCCGTGCAGGTGGTGCCCTTCCGGAACAGAAGGCTGTCACCAGGGCCGAACGTAAAGCCGTTCACTTGGCTGAGGGAATTCCAGGGCGATGACTGGGTACCCGTGCCGCCGGACGAGGCCGAGCAGTCCACATAGTAGGGTTGCGGGCTTCCCGGGGAAGCCGTAGCTGGCCCAACTCCCGCGAGTTGGGCGGCGGACAAGGTAGCGGCGAGCAGCAGGCCCGCTCCACGCAGAAATTTGTGCATGCATATCTCCTTGGGCTTCAAATGCGGAGGCGTGAGAATGCACCCTGAAGGTGGACCTTCCCCCTTAAAGCCAACCCTGAGACGCGACCCACTATAAAACAAAGTGCATACTAAGTGGGCTACAAGGCTTATAGATGAGCCTGTGCGGTATAATCAAAGCACATAGCTGGAGTGATACACAACACATTCCGGTCCAGCCTCGCGGGTCCTTCCCGGATCCCCTCTACTGTGAGTCGAAAAATCTATGGCATCTACAAAACAGGTTCAGGTCCTTGTCACGGACAGGGAAGGCAGCACGTCGCAGATCAAAGTCGGACTGGATATCGGAGGCACAAAAACCGAAGCGGTGGCTGTGGATGATGACAACAGAATTTTGGCACTGCACCGGCGTCCGTCCGGCCAGGGCAATGCCGAGGTCCTGGACACGGTCTTTACAGTCCTGGACGAATTATGTTTGGCTTTGGGCCTGCGGCTTCAGTCCCTGGAGTCCATTGGAATCGGTATCCCTGGCAGTGTTGACGCGGAGACCGGCGTTGTCTCCCACTCCGCGAATCTGGCCATCCGAAAACTGGACCTTGCCGCCACTGTATCCGGACGCCTCGGAGTGGATTGCCGGGTGGAAAACGACGTTAACGCTGCGGCGCTGGGCGCGGCTCAATTGCTTGGCTCAGCCGGAAAATCAACTACCGCCTACCTGAATCTCGGCACAGGGCTTGCCGCCGGCATTGTCCACAACAACCGCATTTGGCCGGGCCATTCGGGGGCCGCCGGGGAAATCGGCCATATACCCATCCAGTCTGAAGGGGCGCTCTGTAAATGCGGGCAATCCGGGTGCCTGGAACTTGTCGCGTCCGGATCGGCCTTGTCCCGGCTTTGGCCGACGGCGGCCGGATATCCCGCCGTCGAGCTCTTTCGGGAGGCGAAGGCAGGAAACGCGGCCGCGGCCGAAATCCAGCAGCGGTTCTTCGACGGCGTGGCTACCGCAGTTCAAATCCTTGGCTTGAGTTTTGATCCTGAACTGATCGTCATCGGCGGAGGCCTGAGCGCTCTTGGCGAACCGTTACTGGAAGGCGTCACCGAAAAACTCACGCAGCGTTCGATGGCTTCACCCTTCATTGACGCCCTCAAAATGACCAACAGGCTGCATCTGCTGCCGCCGGGGTCTCCCGCAGGATCAGTGGGCGCGGCCTGCCTCTCCTAGAATACTGCCCGCGCTCCGCCAGGCCTGGTACGTATCCCGGGCCAGGCGGAGCACTTTCGCATGTTGGGCCTCTCAGCCTGCGGCTCCGGCCCAAAAAAGTTCGGTTCGGGTGGGGCTGAAGACCCGGTTTTTCCTTGGACCGATGCCGCCGGAATTGGTGGGGTCAACAGGGGCCTGCCAGGAGACGGCCACGGCTCCGGTTTCCGAGTGGAGCCGCGAATACAGGTCATCGGCGAGATGGGCGCGACCGGTGCGGCGCAAGTGCTCCATATACAGGTCGGGGTCGTTGTACAAAGCCGGACCGTCCTGCAGCGTGGTCTGCATGGGGTCAGGAAGGCATCCAGGCCGGCCGGCATACGTGTTCCACCACTGATTCAGGCGCGAGCGCATCTGATCGGTGAGGGCCGGCAGCTCGTCGATGAGGTTGCGGGTCAGGTACGGGTCCTCGGTGACGTGGAACAGGGACTCCCACTCGGCCCGGAAGGCGCCCGGGTGGTAGGTGCGGATGTAAAGATGGTCACGGGTCCGGACAGACCGCTGGTAGGTGTGGGCCCCGTGACCCAGTACCAGATACTCGCGTGAAGCAATCTCATGGCCGCGGAGGACGTCGGCAAATGATTCCCCCTGCCACTTTTCGGGAATCGGAAGTCCCAGGAGGTCGCAGATGGTGGGTGCGTAGTCGATGTTATAAAGGAGCGCGTCCGAGGTTGGCGCCTGCCCTGCCTGGTCCGTCAGACCCGGCCACCGCATCAGCAGTGGCAGGTGGTGGGTGGGTTCGTTGGCGAGGCCATGTTCTGCATAGGAGCCCTGCTCCCCAAATGACTCACCGTGGTCCGCGCTGACAACAATGGCGACGTCGTCTGTCAGCCCCATCCGTTCGAGGCCTTGGAGCAGCCGGCCGAACTCGCTGTCCCAATAGTGGATGGCGCCGTCGTATCCGTTGATAAGGGCCTCATAGTCGGCGCGTGTGCGGATCTGCTGAGGAAAATTGTGCGGAACGCGCCTCTCAAAAAGTCCATCGGAATACATCAGGTCCAAGGCAGAACGCGGGCCGTAAACTTCCGCATGGCCATCAATGGCTTCCTGGTCCGGCCACTCCGGTGCCGGACCCGAGGCCGCGGCTTTCTTCGTCCACTCATCCGTCTGGAGGTAATCCATATGGGGATCCCAGTACGTGAGGTGCAGGTACCAGTCCTCAGTCTCCCGATGGTCCTCAATCCAGTCCAGGGCACGGTCAGTGATGATATCCGCGGGCTCGTCTCCCACCTCGGGCGTGGCCCGGATGCTCTCACGGAAGTTCCCCAAAAAGTACCAGGCTCGGTGCCTTTCGGCGAACGAGGAAACGGCGGCCGTCAGGTAGCCGTGGGCCCCGAGGTGCTGCCCCAACAGGGGGCGCCCCGGAACCAGTCCATGACCGGCATCGGCCCGGAATCGGGCCGCCTCACCGTGGTGGCCGATCACCCCGTTGGTTATCCCGAATTGTCCGGAAGTGAGCGCCGTCCGGGACGGCATGCAGGGGGAGTCGGAAGCATAGTAGCTGTCGAAACGCGCAGCGTCGGCGGCAAAAGCGTCCAGGTTAGGGGTAATGGGACGCTGGTATCCATACGGTCCGGTGTGGTCCGGCCGCAAGGTGTCAACGTCTACATAGATGATCTTCACTACGCGGTCTCCTCTTTGTCCTGGGCCGGGTCCCGGTGGTTGGCGGGTTTGGAGAATTCTTCGACTTGTTCGCTGAGCCGGGCGTGCGCCATTTCCAGCCACGTGAGGTAGGTGGTGCCCAGGAGGTACGATCGCTCCCGGCCAAGGCGGATAAGCTCCTGGTTCCATGAGGCGTCAATCTCGATCGCTGCCTCGGAGGGGTCGATGTCGTCTGAATACGCCTTCTCGCGCTGCTGGCGCCGACGGAAATCCAATTCAGACGTCAGCAGTTTCAGGGCGACTTCCGGGCCGAGTATGCCGGTGAGGAGAAACCGCATCTGAAAATCCGCGTCCAAGGGCCGGATGGTGGGTTCGTGGGGCGAATCCGCCCACTCCCGGAAAGCTGCAAGTCCCGCGGCAGTCAGGCTGTAGACCTTTGCGTCGGGCCCGGTGTTGCGTTGATCGATACTCAGGTCCACCCAGCCCTTGTCCAGGCATTTGGTGAGCTGGCGGTAGATCTGGGATGGCTGGGGGCTATAGCCAAAGAAAGGTCCCTCCTGGTTCAGCCACTTATGCAGATCGTAACCGGCCATCGGCTTGCGGACCAGGTGGCCAAGGATGATGCACTCCAGTTTGTTGAGCATGTACGCCTCCGTTGAACTATATGACTAAAATCATACCAACATCTTGCAATTTGCCGCAAAGGCAGGGAAGCTTTATTCAGAGGTTGTTGCAAATGTGCATACCGAGTCCATAATTCCGGATCGGACAACCATCGATGAGTGTCAACGAAGGAGTTTTCATGACTAATCCCGCGATCCGCACGGTGGCACTTGCCGCCGCCGGCGTCCTCTTCCTGGGTGGCTGCGGTGCTGGCAGCAGCACCCAGGCATCCCCGGACGCACCCAAGACGCACATGACCTTGACCTTGGGCTCCGGTGTTGAACCCCAGTCCCTTGATCCGGCCCAGTCCCGCGAAGCCCAGTTTGTCCAGTACTTCCAGCCGGTGTTCGACACCTTGATCCGGCGGGACGCAGCCGGCAAGGTCCAGCCCATGCTGGCTACCAAGTGGCAGACCAGCGACGACCAGAAGACCCTGACGTTCACCCTGCGGGACGATGTGACCTTCACGGACGGCACCAAGCTGACTGCCGAAGCAGTCAAGGGAAACCTGGACCGCTTCAAGGCCGCCGGCGGACCGCTGGCCGCAGCCCTCGCCGCGGTCTCAAGCGTCGCGGTCGTCGATGCAAAGACCGTTCAGCTGGTTCTTTCCAAGCCGGACCCCGCCCTCCTGTATGCCCTTGGCGGCCCCGGCGGCTACATCCAATCACCGGCAAATTTTGACAGCCCCACCGTCAAGACCCAGCCTGTTGGGTCCGGTCCGTATGAACTGGACCGCTCCGCAACCACTCCGGGCTCCCAGTACAGCTTCACGAAGAACCCTAACTACTGGGACAAATCGCTGCAGAAGTTCGACAACATCATCATCAAGCCGATGAAGGATGAGAACGCCCGGCTCAACGCCCTGCGGTCCGGCCAGATTGACGGCATGATCGCCACTCCCAAGACCGTGCAGGCGGCCAAGGGAGCAGGCGTTGACGTGCAGACTGTCCCCGGCGACTGGCAGGGACTGTCCCTGTTTGACCGGGCCGGCCAGCTCACGCCCGAACTCGGCAAAGTTGAGGTGCGCCAGGCAATCAACTACGCCATCGATAAGGATGCGCTGCTGAAGAGCGTCGGCCAGGGCATGGGCACGGTCACCAGCCAGATCTTCTCCCCGGCATCGGAAGCCTACGTCAAGGAATTGGACAACGCGTATGGCTATGACGTGGACAAGGCCAAGTCGCTGTTGAAGACAGCCGGCCTGGACAACGGATTTACGCTCAAGATGCCGACGTCATCTGACATGGACCCGGCACTGGCCCCCGCTATCCGCGATCAGCTGGCCAAGGTCGGAATCAAGGTCGAGTGGGTGGATGTGCCTTCCGCGCAGTACCAGGCAGAGCAGCAGTCCGGTAAGTACTCAGCCGCCTTTACGGCATTCGGGCAGCCGGTGGTGGCGTGGAGCGCCATCTCCGGTTCGGTGACCGATGTGGCCCCGTGGAACATTTTCAAGTCCAGCACCGATCAGTCCAAAACACTGTTGTCCTCCATTCTGGCAAGCAGCAGTGGCAGCGGCGACGCCGCCAAGAAGACACAGGACCTGAACAAGTACCTGGTGGACAATGCGTGGTTTGACCCGTGGTACCGGATTGATCAGCCGTATTACACGTCAAAGAATGTCTCTGTTCAGGTGCAGAGCGGCCAGCCGGTTCCGTCCATCTATAACTACCAGCCGGCCAAGTAACAGCCTCAACGCTGGCAAATGTTCCACCCTCGAATCAAGGAGTCCTCGTGGTTGTCTATATTTCCCGCCGATTAGGGGCGGGGGTAGTCCTCGTCATTTGTGCCTCGCTCATTGTGTTTGCATTGATGCTGGCCGACAGCGACCATATCGCGAGGAATCTGCTGGGAGACCAGGCAACGCCCGCAATGGTTGAAGCCAAGCAGGCCGCACTGGGTCTGAACGATCCGGTGATCGTCCAGTACTTCCGATGGCTTGTGGGCGCCGCCCAAGGCAACCTCGGGAATTCTTGGTTCAACGCGGAATCAGTCAGCTATCTTTTGCTGAGCAGGGTCCCGGTCACCTTGTCCATCGCCTTTGGCACCGTACTGATCTCCACTGTCGTCTCGGTGGCAGTCGGGATTACGGCTGCGCTGTATCGCGGTTGGACAGACCGGGCCCTGCAGCTGATTTCCATTACAGGACTCGTATTTCCCGGCTTTTGGCTCGCGTTGGTCCTGGTCGCCAAGTTCTCCATCGAGTGGCAGCTGGTACCGGCCACGGGCTACATCCCGATTGCACAATCCTTCACGGGGTGGTTCCAGAGTCTGACCCTGCCGGTCCTCTCCCTGACCATCGGGGCTGTGGCCGGGCTCTCCCAACAGGTCCGCAGTGCCACTATTGCAACCTTGGAGAAGGATTTCGTGCGGACCCTGCGCAGCAGGGGACTCTCGGAGGGCAGCGTCCTGTTCAAGCACGTGCTGCGCAACGCGGCCCCTCCAACGCTGACCGTGGTGTCCTTGAACTTCATCGCGCTGATGTCTGGGGCGGTCATGATTGAACGTGTCTTTGCGCTTCCGGGTCTGGGAAGTATTGCTGTGGACGCCACCGGGGTCGGGGACATCCCCATCGTCCTGGGTGCCGTGGTGATCTCCGTGATCATTGTTGTCACCGTCAACCTCCTCATTGACCTGTTCAATGGCTGGCTCAACCCGAAGGTCCGTCTCACATGAGCACCGTTGCCGATACACGCGCCATAGCCAACCTCACGAAGGCGGCCATCCGGCAAAGCCTGTTCTCGCGCATTCTCGGGTCCCCGGTTGCCTTCGTTTCGTTGGGGTCTTTGCTGATCCTGATTGCAGCGATCATCGCCGCTCCACTCTTGACTCCTTTCGATCCAAACACGGGGGATATCGGTCAGGCGTTGCTGGGTCCTGGCGCTGACCACTGGCTGGGCACGGACAGCTCAGGCCGCGATGTTTTTGCCCGCATCCTCTATGGCGGACGGAACACGCTGGGCGGGGCTGCCCTGGCGCTTGCCGTTGCAAGCATCCTTGGCGTGACCACCGGCCTCATCGCCGGGTATCACGGCGGGAAAGTGGACACTGGCCTGGACTGGTACACCAACCTGGTGATTGCGGTGCCTCACATCATGGTGCTCCTGGCCGTGCGGGCGGCATGGGGAAGCAACATCTGGCTCATCATGACCGTTTTCGGCGTCCTGATGGCCCCCGGCTACCACCGATTGGTCAAGGGCATCGTGAGCGGAGTCCGGAACGAACTCTATGTGGATGCCGCCCGTGTCTCCGGGCTTTCGCTGCCCCGGATACTCGGGCGCCATATCCTGATCGCGATCCGCGCCCCCATCATCATTTTCGCGGCGCTTTCAGCAGTTGTTGTCATCGGTGTCCAAGCCGGCCTGGACTTCCTTGGCCTCGGCGACGCAACCGTTCCCACCTGGGGAACCATGCTCAACGAAGCAATGGTCAACCTCTACATCGCGCCCGGGCTGATGCTCTGGCCGGGCCTGGCCCTTGGCGTTGTCAACGCAGCCCTGATCCTCTTCGGGAACGGCCTGCGTGATGCCCTCGAGGACAGCAAATCCACCAAGCGCCCATTCCGCCGTCGCGGTAAATCCGCACATGCACCGAAAGCGGGCATGTCAGGTTCCCCTGATTCAGCCGTGGGCGGGTCCGACGGCGACACACGGGCCGGTGCCGGAACCGCCGTCGTCGGAGTTCCCGGTTGCGGGTTTATCCCTGATGAGGCAGTCCTGTCGGTTGAAAACCTGAATGTTGGATACCCATCCGGCGACGGTCACAAGCTGGTAGTCAAAGGCGTATCGTTTGGTGTCCGCCGGGGAGAAATCCTTGGCCTGGTGGGCGAATCCGGCTCCGGCAAAACGCAGACGGCCTGGGCCTGCCTGGGCCTGCTCCCCACAGGCGGGCAGATCGTCGACGGAAGCATCACCATGTCCGGGCGCGACATCGGATCGCTGTCGACCAGAGAACGCCGGGGCATCCTGGGCAAGAAGATCGCCTACATTCCGCAGGAACCTATGTCCAACCTGGATCCGACGTTCAAAATCGGGTACCAACTCGTGGAGCCGCTTCGACGCCAGCTTGGCCTGAGTAAGGATGAGGCGCGGGCCAAAGCTTTGGCGATGTTGGCCAGGGTCGGGATCGCCAACCCCGAACGGACCTTTGACTCCTATCCGCATCAGATTTCCGGTGGAATGGCACAACGAGTCCTGATCGCCGGTGCAGTTGCCTGCGACCCCGCCGTGCTTATTGCCGACGAGCCGACAACCGCGCTGGATGTCACGGTCCAGGCCGAGGTCTTGGACTTGTTGCGTGAGCTGCAGCATGAAACCGGAATGGCAGTCATTCTGGTGACCCACAACTTCGGTGTGGTGGCGGACCTCTGCGACCGTGTCGCGGTGATGCAGCTTGGCAAGATCGTGGAGCAAGACGCTGTAGAGGCGCTCTTCAGCAACCCGCACCACCCCTACACCCGGATGCTCCTGAGCTCCGGACTCGAAGACAAGAAACCCCGGACACGCCTGTTGCCTGCGGCCACGCCGGTCCTTGAGGAGACTAAGCCATGAGCGCACCACTGCTTGAGATCAAAGACCTGGTCACGGAATTCCCCATGAAGGGCTGGCGGAGGCCGCCATTCCGTGCCCTGCACAGCGTGAACCTGGATGTAAGACCCGGCGAGACTGTCGGGCTGGTGGGGGAGTCCGGCTCCGGCAAAACGACCATCGGCCGCGCCGTCCTCGGGCTCGCGCCCGTGACGTCGGGCAGCATCAACTTTGACGGGCAGGATATCTCCCGCTTTGGTCCCCGCGAACGACGCTCCCTCAGCAAGGATATCCAGGTCGTCTTTCAGGACCCATACACTTCGCTCAATCCGGCATTGACCATCGAGGACATTCTCGCGGAGCCCCTTATTGTGCAGGGCCTGGACAAGCGTGCCGCCAGCGACAGGATTGCCCGGCTGTTGGATCGGGTCCAGTTGCCTTCGGATGCCGCCGGCCGTCTGCCCCGGGAGTTTTCCGGCGGCCAACGGCAGCGCGTGGCGATTGCCCGGGCTCTAGCGCTGGAACCCCGGTTGATCGTCTGCGACGAACCGGTTTCGGCCCTGGACCTGTCAACCCAGGCCAGGGTGCTGGACTTGTTCTTGGAAATTCAGGAGGCCACAGGTGTGGCGTACTTGTTCATATCCCATGACCTGGCCGTGGTCCGCCACATCAGTCACCGGATTGCCGTCCTCTACCACGGGGAGGTCCTGGAATTTGGCGACGCTGAGGCCGTCTCAGAGAATCCGCAGAGCCCCTACACGCAACGTCTCTTGCTCGCATCTCCGGTGGCGGATCCGGTCCGCCAACGGCAACGCCGCCAAGCGCGTCTTGCCGCCCTTTAACCTGGACTATCAAGCCCGTACAGCTGTGAAGGAACTGCGCCCATGACGCAAACGCACCCGTCAACCCGCACGGATAACCACACCTCCCGAAGTGGCCTCGGCATTATTCCCGTGCCGCAGCAGTGGTTCCCTGAACTGGGAACACTCACTCTTTCAGCCGGGTTCAACCTCCAGTATTCGGACCCCGAACTGGCCCAGACCGCTATGCAGCTCATGGAGGAGATTGCCGAGGTTTCCGGTATTGCCGGAACACGCGCCTCGCAGGTCTCTCCCAGCACTGGGCCAGGGACCCCAGGAGGCATCAGCCTGGTCGTGGACGAGGAAATGGCTTTCGACACCGACAACACCACAGCCGACGTCGAAGGCTATCTGCTGTCGATCAGCGGAAACATCGAGATCCGGGCCCGAACGGCCGCCGGTATCTTTTGGGGAACCCGGTCACTGCTTCAACTGCTCCTTCAATTCCGGTCATTGCCCTGCGGCACGGCCGTCGACTGGCCGAACTATCCTGTGCGCGGTTTTATGTTGGATGTTGGGCGCCGTTTCGCGGCACCGGCCTTCATCCGCGACTACATACGCTTTATGAGCTGGTTCAAGCTGAACACGTTCATCATCCATCTCAACGACAACGAAATCGTCAAGGACTCAAAACGCAGTTGGGACGTGGCCCAGCAGGCGTTCCGGCTTTGTACGGACAACCCGGAATTTGCCGGGTTGGCGGCAACCGATGGCGCCTACACGCGCGCGGATTGGGACTCCTTCGAGGAGCTCGCCGCCCAACACCACGTCAGCCTGGTGCCCGAGATTGACGCGCCGGCCCATGCCCGTTCCTTCATCCGATGGAAGCCCGAGGTGGGCCTGAACGGAGGCGACTCCGACATGCTCGATCTGACCAACCCGGCAACCACGGCGCTCATCAAGGCCGTCTTTGACGAGTTCACTCCCTGGTTCAGGGGAACCACGGTTCATTTCGGGGCCGATGAGTATGAAAAGGACCACGCCGAGACCTATCGGACCTTTTTCAACGACATCAGTTCCCATCTTCGCAGTCTGGGCAAATATCCCATGGCGTGGGGCAGCCTGACCACTATGTCATCCGGGGCCGGGCCCGTTACGGCAGACGGATACAGCCGGGATGTGGTGATCTGCTCCTGGAACAATGATTGGTACGGTCCTCAGGAGGCCGTCAATGACGGCTACCGGGTGATCAACACCAATGACAACCTGCTCTACATCGTTCCTTTCGCCGACTATTACCACGGTAACCACCTGGACGGGCGCGCATTGTTTGACGCGTGGGAGCCACACGTGTTCGGACCCAACGACGCCCTGGAACACAGGCATCCTCAGCTTCTTGGCGCGGCGTCCGCCGTGTGGAACGATCTGGTACAGAAGGACTACGACGAACACACCATCCACGCCATGGTGGAACCTACGTTTGGCGTGCTGGCGCAGAAGATGTGGTCCGGTGCCATCCACGGCCTGGTCTACGAGTCCTTCATGGAGCGCATCGGGTCCCTTGCCCACTGGCCGGGCCGAACATTTCTGTGGTGAACGAGCGGCTGAAACTCGAAATCGCTGTTGTCGGAGCAGACGGTGCCGGCATCGCGGCGGACGAAGGCGCCGACAGGATCGAACTCTGCAGCAGCCTGGAAATCGGTGGCATCACGCCGACACAAGGGCTCATGGAGGCGGCATTTGAAGCTGTCGGGCACCGCCTGGAAATTCATGCTCTCATCCGGTGCCGTCCCGGGAATTTCATGTACAGTCGGCGGGAACTGGACACCATGGTGCGGGAAGCGCGGCACCTGTTGGCCCAAGGGGCGAGCGGAATCGTTTTCGGAGTACTTACGGACCAGGGGAATGTTGACACTGAGGCAACCCGGCGTATCGCCGACGCCGCCAGAGAGGTCCGCCCGCTGGCACAGTTAACCTTCCACCGTGCCGTCGATCAGACGCCGGAGCCGGTGGCGGCCGTCGAGACCTTGGTAGGACTGGGATTTGACCGCGTGCTTACTTCCGGGGGCGCGCCAACAGCCGGTCAAGGGCTGGGGACGCTCCGCCGCATGTCCGTCCATGCTGCCGGGGAACTTGAAATCATGGCTGGGGGTGGACTCGCCGTTAACCACATCCCAGACATGCGCCGGAGCGGAGTCGCTGCCGTTCACCTGTCGGCCAAAAGAATCGTATCCACTTTGACGCCGGGCACGATTTCCCTGGGGCAGTCCGATGGCGGTGACCCGACGGCTTACATGACGACGGACCCTGAGATCGTGCGGGCGGCCAGGATGGCGTGCCAATGATCACCACCGATCATTTCCGTCATCGAGCACATGTGAAGCAACTCAGCCGAGAACGGTGGATGGGTGCATGGCGGCGGAAGGATTTCCCTCTCCGGTCCCCTCAATTCCCAGGACTGCAGATTGTCGCCGCCAACCTCGGCGGCCATGTGTCTGCGCTTCTCAACGGCGTCCTCATATAGTTTTGGCGTAGAGGAAAGGGTTCCGGTGGCGATGTCGGCTTTGTGGGCGATCTGCTGAGTGACGCGGCATCTAAGCCGGATGGGCTACCAAGGACGTGGTCTATGGCCAACACGCCGGGCTGCGCCGGCGGCTGGAAACCCGCGGCCTGCACTACGTCATGGCCGTTCCCAGGAACCAGCACGTCATCACCCCGCCCCCGGTTCATTCGGCGCCGAGGGCCGGGCGGATGAACTCTTCGCCGCCCTCGACAGACGGGCCCGGCGCACCCGGACAGCCGGGACCGGGACCAAAGGTGAACGGCTCTACGCCTGGGCGAGGATCCGCATCGACGGCCCCTGAGACCGGGGAACACTGGACTCGACCACTACAAGGTATGTCACTTCGAGAGCAGCACCAGCGGTCTTTAAACGCAGAACCTGCAGGTACCTTCGCGATCTCGCTAAGAGCAGGCTCGGACATTCTCATGTCCTGAACAACCCGTCGCCATCTGATGGTATCTGCAGGCGCTTTAAGTCTACGCCCGAATCTGCTCTCCAGCAGGGGGCAACCCCATCCCGCGAGCACAATTTGTGAGTCTCGTCAGGTACTGGCCGGAAAGCGAGTCCCGTAGCTCGGACAGACGCCCAGATGGCGTGTATCACATCAAGGTGAAACCGACGTTCCTTTGGCCGGAGCCGAATCCCGGAACGCAGTGTCGCATCCCGGACCAGAGGAGAACCACCCGGGCCTCACCCGGGCGTTCAGGGAGGCCAACTCCCATGACCGGCAAGTTTGAAGTATTCATCGACGAGAACGTGTGCTTCAGATTCAGACTCAAGGCTCCGAACGGTGACGTGGAAACCGTCTCCCGGGCCTTTCCCGACAAGTTCCACGTGCCCGTCGGGTCCGGCCTGAACAAGGTTGTCTGAGACAGACCCAAGAGGGTGCACCCAGGCAGAGAAGGTGACATAACGGGTGCCACTGGAACCGCAGAATCCTCCCGGTGCTTGATGATCGAACCGGGCAGGGGCTTATGACCCTACCCGGCTCCAGGCCGTCGGGGATGAAATAGACGCACCCAGCGGCCCGTGAGGAGACTGCACTATGCATGACAACCCATCAACCGAATTGGCCAGGAACAGCAACAGCTTCCTGCCCGTGAATCTCTTTGATTTCCCGTCTTTCGGCTTTCTGGAGGCTGCGCAGCGTTTTCTTGACACCCCAGTGCGGGCCTCGATGAAGTGTGAGGAGTTCGTGGACAGCGACCAACTGGTCGTCCGTGCGGAACTTCCCGGCGTCGATCCTGAAAGCGGCATCAAAGTCTCTGTCTCCGACGGAGTCCTCACGATTCAGGCAACCCGCGAAGAAAGCAAGGAAGAAAAGAACCCGGACAGCTACCGCTCAGAGTTCAGCTATGGAGAACTGCGCCGGTCCCTGGCCTTGCCACAAGACGCCCGGGCGGACGGCATTACGGCCAGTTACAAGGACGGGGTACTGGAAGTCCGTGTCCCCGCACCGGAAAGGCCGGCGATATCCCCGACCACTATCCCCGTGAGCCGTTCCTAGTAGAGCTTCCTACCGAGACAAAAACGAGGATCCATCATGACCATTTCTGCCAACGCCCCCCGCTCGGACCATGACCTGCAGCAGGCGGTCCTGAACGAGCTCGACTGGACTCCAGAAGTCGACGCATCCCACATCGGCGTCGCTGTCAATTCGGGAGCCGTGACCCTGACAGGGGAGGTTCCCACCTATTCGGCCCTTCTGGCCGCAAAGAAGGCAGCACTACGGGTCCGGGGAGTCACGGCCCTCGCCGATGAACTGACCGTCGAATATCTCGAGGGCCCGGTCTCCGACACTGATATCGCCGAGGCCGCGCTCAATACTCTCCGGGGAAACGCGGTTGTGCCCGAGGGCGCGATCACGGTGGAAGTCCGCAACCACGCCATCACCCTGACCGGCAGTGTGGATTGGAACTACGAACGCGAAGCAGCAGCCCATACCGTCGAACACCTTCGGGGCGTCAGATCGGTGCAGAACCTCATCACCCTGAAGGCCCGTGCTTCCGCGTTCGATACCAAGACCCGGGTCAAGAACGCCATTGCCCGCCAGGCTGCTCTGGAGGCTGAAAGGATCGTGGTGACGGTCGACGGGACCGAGGTAACCCTCACAGGCAAGGTAGCGAGCTGGAACGAACGCAAAGCCGCGAGCAAGGCCGCCTGGTCCTCACCCCATGTGAGCGCAGTTCACAACCAACTTGACGTGCACCCGGAATAAGAAGCCGCGACCGGGCTGCGGGCGCCAGGCTGCCAGCGCCCAGGTCCAATGACGTCAGAGCCTGATTTCGTCCCGGACCGTTGTGGCCACGGTGAAGAGCGAAAGCGGTTGACCATTGACCTCGCCGTTCTGGAGCCATCCATGACCAACGGGGCCGTGGACCGGGCCTCGGAGGAGATGAGTCACCATGAAAAGCATTGACCCCACCAAGGGAACGGCACCGGATTCCACGATGCCGGAGGCGCGTCCGAAAGATTATGTCGTGGTCGAAGGTATCGGAGATTTCACCTACTACCCGTCCGAGACCGCCATGCTGGAAGACCTGGAGTACGGGGACGAAGCAACCTGCGTCCTCGACAGGGACGGCAACGACTGCCGGCTCAAGCTGGACAGGGACAGGCACCTGCGCCTTGGTGCCTCGCTCGGGCCGGTGGAATTCAGCTGGCTCCGCCAGGCCTGGATGAACAACCGGCACGGGAACCTGAAAGCACATCGTTTGCAGCGCTTCTTCCCGGAAACCCGCGAGGCCCTCCTGACGGAACTGTTTGTTGACCGGGCCAGGCCCGGTCGCCAGCGTGGACCAAGTTGGCCTCTTTCAAACCGGCGCCGCCTGATGAAGGCGGGCGCCCCCGTTGCCTCGGCCTAAGAACGGCCCCAACCAGCTCATCAACACCTGTTTGCATCAACTAAGGAGCATCACATGGAACGAGTCATCGATAAGGTAGCGCTGGTCAGTGGGGGTGCGCGTGGGATCGGGGCTGCGGTGGCGGCCCGGCTTCATGGTGAAGGGGCGAGGGTCGTCATTGGCGACGTTCTGGACGAAGAGGGGA
>DASSIA010000128.1:0-6463 GCA_035692345.1 Arthrobacter sp.
GCTAGAATTGACTGCTAGTAAGAATCCAGATTTGACCAAGATCGCGCAGACCGCTGGCAACTTCCTTCTTGCAGGATATCAAGCCCGCGACGCCGAGCTTGCTCCAGTCCGCCAAGGAGAGCACGTGCCCGAGTCAAAGCCTCGCAAGAAGACTTCCAACGCCGGACAGCCCGCTTCCGGGACGCAGACGTATAAGCCCAACGCTGTGTGGTTCAAACCGGTCATGTTTGGCCTGATGATCATCGGACTCTTCTGGATCATCACGTTCTACATCAGCGAGGGCCGGTTCCCCGTCCAGGCCTGGGCATCATGGAACATCGTGGCCGGCTTCGGCATCGCCATCGTCGGCTTCCTGATGACCACGCGCTGGCGCTCCTGACCCTGGCAGCTGGACCGGTATGACGCCGCCGGCCGCCGGCCAGCCCCGAAACGAGAGTGTGGACGGAACCATTGTGGACGGAACCGTCCTGGGCGACGCGGTCATAGGCGACGACGGGCTCGCCCGTCCGCCGTGGGCCGCCGTCGATCCGCTGTTGCGCGAGTACTACGACACCGAATGGGGACTCCCCGTCCGGGACGAACAAGGCCTCTACGAACGCATCTGCCTCGAGGGCTTCCAGGCCGGACTGTCCTGGGCCACGATTCTCCGGAAGCGTCCCGCGTTCCGTCAGGCTTTCCACGACTTCCAACCGGACATTGTTGCCACCTTTACCGATGCGGATGTTGAGCGTCTGCTCCAGGACCCGGGCATCGTCCGTAACCGGCTCAAGGTCCGCGCCGCCATCACCAATGCCCAGGCCACCATCGCGCTGCGCGGACGGGGCGGCCTGGTTGACTTCGTTTGGCAGTTCCAGCCGCTGACCACACCCCAGCCCGTCACGCATGTGGAGATCCCCACGCAATCACCGGAGTCGGTGGCACTGTCCAAGGCGCTCCGGAAACAAGGATTCTCGTTCGTGGGCCCCACCACCATGTTCGCGCTGATGGAAGCCATCGGCATGGTGGACACCCACCTTCTGGACAGCCACCGGCGCGGATCGTCCGGCGTCTGGAGCGGCTGACCCGCCGTCCGGGCGGGGGCTGACGCGCGCGTCCGGGCGGGGGCCTGACGCGGCGTCCGGGCGGGTCCTCCGGCGGCGGGGTCAGCGTTGGCGCCCGGATGTCCGTCTGTCCCGCCTGATAAGTTCTCCCCAGCTGTTGGAAAAGTTATCCACAATGTGCATAACTTTTCCCGGCGCCGAAGTGACAGCCGCCCGTGCGGGCCATGGCTCACGGGACAGGAACCTGACCACTCCGCGGCATAGTTATTAACAGTGTGGATTAGCTGTGGATAAACAACCCGACCCGGCCGCGAAGTCCCCTGGTTGTCCCAGCCAAGGCGCTCTCAGCAGTATGCTGCCGGTGTTTGTCCCAGCCGGCCTTTGTTCCGCCCAGGCCGCTCTCAGCGTTCCCGGCGGACCGGATGGTGGCTGACGATGGACACGCGGTTGAACGCGTTCATGGAGATGACCAGCCAGCTGATGACAGAAAATTCCTCTGCCGTCAGGTTCTGGCGGGCATATCCTTCCTCGAGCTCGCGGCTCCGGTGGTCCGGCAACTCGGTGATGCATTCGCCCAGCGCGAGGGCCGCCCGCTCCTTATCCGTGAACAGGGCGGTCTCGCGCCATGCTGGCAGGACCGCGAGCCGCTGGGGGCTCTCCCCGGCCTCCACGGCGTCCCGCACATGCATGTCGAGGCAGAAGGCGCAGCCGTTCATCTGGGAGATGCGCACATTCAGCAGTTCGATGGTCTTGCGGTCAATCCCCGCTGCGTCGGCGGCTTCGCGCACTTTGAGTCCCAGCCCGTTCAGGGCACGCCATACCGCGGGGTGCTGCTTGTCGAGGAAGATGTGCTGGGTGGTGGTGCTGGCGGCGCTCAAGGCGGTCCTCCTGGCTGGAAGCTGTGTTGGGGTGTCGGCGGGTTGGGATGCGTAGGAACACTCTCCCATGATCCGGGGTTTTCCACTTACTAACATTGGACTACCCACAACTTATCCACAGTTGTGGATAACAATCCACAGGCGCGGACCAGGCAAGCCGTGAGAAGCCCCAGTCATGGAAGCGCGGACGGTGACAACACGCCCGGAAGTTATTAACACTGTGAATAACCCTGTTGATACGGGCAGCCTGGATCCGCTCCTATGGGCTGGCAACGTGGAAAACGGCCGGGATATCCACAATGCGCGCTCAGTGACCATGTTTTTCCACTTAACCACAGGCAGATCCCCAAGCGTTTTCCACAATTGTGGACAACAAAACCAGCAAATCCGGGAAAAGGGCGGACCGGCGGGAGCAGGGGCGTGACAACGTCGCGAACTACACACGTGTAAGTTACCAACAGTGTGGATAACCCCTGTGGATAACTTGGGCGGCGTTGGAGTGCAAAGCAAAGACCCCGGTGTCCGCTGGGACACCGGGGTCTTGAAAAGCTGTTGTCTTGAAAAGCTGTTGTCTCGAAATTGCTGTGTTGGACGTGGGCCGGACGGTTGGGCGGCCAGCAGGCGGCCGTAACGCGCGGTTAGGCGGCCAGGCGGCCGTGACAGGCAGCCAGGCGGTCAGCCGGCCATAACGCGCAGCCAGCTCACCAGGAACAGCAGGAGAACCACTCCGGCCAAGCCTGCCGCATGCAGCAGTCCCTGCCGCGCGCCCCGGGGAGCGTACGTGATCACTGCAGCGCAGAGAGCTCCCGTGACTAGTCCGCCCAGGTGCGCCTGCCAGGCGATCTGGGGGACCACAAAACCGATCACGCCATTGATGACGATCAGGATCCACAGTTGCCGCGTATCACCGCCGCGGTGGCGCTGCACCAGAAGCATCGCGCCGAAAAGTCCAAAGATCGCGCCCGAGGCGCCCACCACGCCGGAAAGCGGCTCACCGGGCACATACGCGGGAGTCAGCGCAAGGTAGCCAACGGATCCGCCAATGGCGGAGATGAGATACACGGCCAGGAAACGGATCCGCCCCAGGAGCGGTTCGAGTGCCTGGCCGAAAATCCACAGCATGTACATGTTCAGGACAATGTGGAGGATGAACCCTTGGGAGTGCAGGAAAGCCGCGGTCAGCATCCGCCAGGGTTCGAACGCACCGAATTCGGGAGTGGCAAAAACATTGGCGAAGGCGAGGTTCTGGTAGATCCATTCGCCGGGAACAACCCATTGCAGAACGTACATCACCGCGCATAGGGCGATAATTCCCAACGTCACCAATGGTCTGCCGGTTGCGACGGCGCCGCCGTAGACATTCTTGACGGCCGGCGTCGTCCGCTTTGTTTCGTTAACGCAGTCAACGCACTGGAATCCGACGGCGGCCGCCCGCTGGCAGTCCGGGCACGCAGGGCGCCCGCAGCGCTGGCAGCGCACATAGGAGGGCCGGTCCGGATGCCTGGGGCACACCGGAACCTGCGCGGACGGCTCAGCCGCCGGAATTCCGTAACTCATGAGGTGTTAGAGCTGCTCGATGTCGATGCTGTTGATGGTGACGTCCTCAACCGGGCGGTCGCCCATGCCGGTGCGGACGCCCTCGATGGCGTCGACGACCTTCTTGGAGTCCTCGTCAGCAACCTCGCCGAAGATGCTGTGCTTGCCCTGCAGCCAGTCGGTGGGGATGGTGGTGATGAAGAACTGTGAGCCGTTGGTGCCCTTGCCGCCCTGGATCCCGGCGTTGGCCATGGCCAGCTTGTAGGGGGCGTTGAAGCTGAGTTCGGGGTGGATTTCGTCGTCGAACTTGTAGCCCGGTCCGCCCACGCCGCGGCCCAGCGGATCGCCGGCCTGGATCATGAAGTCCTTGATGATGCGGTGGAAGATGGTGCCGTCGTACAGCGGCGTGCCCGTCTTGTCCTCGCCGGTCTCGGGGTGGGTCCAGGCCTGCTCACCGGTGGCCAGGCCAACGAAGTTCTTGACCGTCTTGGGAGCGTGGTTCCCGAAGAGATTAACGACGATGTCGCCGAGGCTGGTGTGGATGGTTGCTTTTGCAGTTGCGATTGCAGTCATGCTGCCCATTCTTTCATGGCAGGTCAACGCGGAAGGGGCTGGACCGGCAGTTCCGCGCTGGGTGAAATCAGGTGTAAATCCGCTGGGAGAATAGCCGGTGCAGGTCAAGCCACGTAGGCTAACAACAGAACCGTCACATTAATCGGGAGGTAGTTGTGAAGAAATCGGATCGTATTGCCCGGGATCTTGAACAGTCAGTCAACAGCGCAGTTGAGAGCGCCAAGGACTGGGCATCCCCCCGCGTGGAAGCAGCAGTGGATTGGGCAGTTCCCCGCCTGCAGCATGGCCTGGATACCGCATCCCCCAGGATCCAGGAAGGGCTCAAGACCGCAGCCCACAACCTTGCCGACGGCGTCGCAACAGTAACGCCGCGCATCCAGGAGGGGCTCGCGCAGCTCGCCCCGAAAATCCACGACGCCGTTGAGGTCGCCACTCCGCGGCTGCATGAAGCCCTCGACAAGGCCACTCCCGTCATCCAGAACGCCCGGGACCGCGTGGTGGCGGAATACCTGCCGCGCCTTTCGGACCAGATCGGCCAGGCGTCCGACGCCGTCCACCGCACCTTGGAAAACGCGCCGTCGCACGTGGACGCTGTCGCGCAGCGGCTCGCCGATTCCGGTGTAGTCCACTCCCTCCAGGAACAGGCCCAGACGGCCGGCACCCAGATCAAGGCCGCGGCGCACGAAGCCGGTAAGGCTGTGGGCGTCCAGATCGCCCAGCCCCAGAAGCCCAAAAAGCGCGGGTGGCTGGTGTTCGGCATCATCGCCGCCGCCGTGGCCGCCGCGGTTGCAGCCTGGAAGGCCTCCAAGCCGGTGGAAGATCCGTGGAAGACGCCCTCTCCGGTAACTCCCACGCCTGCGCCGGTTCCCGCCACCACCGTGAACGAGGCCAAGGACACCCTCGAGGACGCAGCCAGCAAGGCGGCAGCCGCCACGGCCTCGGCCGCTGACGCCGTTGCTGACACCGTTGCCGACACCGTCGAAGATGTTGCGGGAGACGCACCGGGTGCGGTGGAGGATGCAGCCGAGAAGGCCAAGCACGTCGCCGAAGATTCCGCAGACGCGGCATCCAAGGCAGCCACCGACGCCAAGACGGCCATGAAGAACATCGCGTCCAACATGAACGGCTCCGCGGACAAGGGCAACAACTAACATTCCGGCGCCTGGCGCCGTCCACTGAAGGGGTTCCGCCTGGCGCGGGACCCCTTCAGTGTTTTCCGAGTGTTATCCGGACCGGACGACGCCGCTGGCGGGCCGAAACGCGATCGGTGCTAAATTTGAACTGATGTCAGCCGATAAATCCCCTGGGGATGCCTTGAACGACGCAGCCCAGCTGCCGCGCGTGTCCATTATCATCCCGGCTTACAACGAGGAAAGCGTCATCCGGCAGTGCCTCATCGCTGCTGTGTACCAGTCGGTTCCGGCCCACGAAATCATTGTGGTGGACAATCTCTCCACCGACCGCACTGCCGCTATCGTGGCGCAGATGCAGCTGGAGTATCCGGAAAGCCCCATCATCCTGCTCAACCAGGACCGGGACCAGGGCCTGATTCCCACCCGCAACTTCGGCCTGAACCACGCCACCGGCGACATCCTGGGACGCATTGACGCCGATTCGGTTGTGGAGCCGGACTGGGTGGAGCAGGTCCAGAAGGCCTTTCTTGACCTCTCAGTCCAGGCTGCCACCGGCCCGGTGGTCTACTACGACATGCCGATGCGGCGGTTCGGGCTCAAGGCAGACGACAAGATGCGCCAGCTGATGCTCAAACTCGCCAAGCACCAGTACCATTTCCTCTTCGGCTCCAACATGGCCCTGCGCGCCACGGCGTGGGAAACCATCCGGGACGAAACCTGCCGAGACGAGAAGGACGAGATGCACGAGGACATCGACCTCTCCCTGCACCTCGCCGACCACGAACTGAAAGTCCAGTACTGGCCCCAGATGGTGTCCGGCATGTCCGCCCGCCGGCTGGAGGATTCACCGCGGGACTACCGGTACTACGTGACCCGGTTCGACCGCACGTACAAGGCGCACAACGTCAAGAAGATGGCCCTCAAGGCGCCCATGGTGGTGTTCTTCTCGGTCTACTTCCCGGCGAAGCTCCTGCGGGCGATCCACACGGTGAACACCGCCCAGCCCGTCCGCCGCGGCGGACAGTAGGCACCGCCCACACGCCTGGCCTCAGTCCGTTCCCAGTTCAGCGAGACGGTCCGACGGCGGTTCGCCCGCACCGGAGCCTTCGCGCCGTTTCCTGAGGCCTGACCGCTGTCCCAGAACCACGACGGCGAGGCCCACCAGGATGAGCCCCAGCCCGCCGTAGGTGCCGGCGGGCAGAGTCTCGTGCAGGAAGACCGCGGCCAGCAGGGCCGCGCCGGGGATCTCCAGCAGGATGATCATCGACACCAGCAGCGGGCTCATGGTGGCCAGCAGGTGATT
>DASSIA010000129.1:0-10938 GCA_035692345.1 Arthrobacter sp.
CCTGGGCCGCTGTCGCTGACGTCGCCGCGCTCGTGGACTTCGGCGACGAAATCGGCTGGCCTGTCGTCCTTAAAATGCCCCGCGGCGGTTATGACGGCAAGGGCGTACGGATCATCGACTCCCCCGAAGCCGCCGAAGACGCCGCTCCATGGTTCGAGGCCATGAGCCCGCTCCTGGCCGAAGCCAAAGTCGAATTCAGCCGCGAATTGTCGGCGCTGGTGGCTCGGACCCCCAGCGGCGAAGCCAGGGCCTGGCCGGTGGTACACACCATCCAGGTGGACGGCGTCTGCGACGAAGTCATCGCACCGGCACTGGAGATCCCCGTCGAAGTCGCGGCTGCGGCGGAGGATGCGGCCCTGCGCGTCGCGTCCGAACTCGGAGTGACCGGTGTGATGGCGGCGGAACTCTTTGAAACCCCTGGCTCCGGCGTCGGCTTCCTGATCAACGAACTTGCCATGCGGCCGCACAACACCGGCCACTGGACGCAGGATGGCTCGGTCACCAGCCAATTTGAACAGCATCTGCGGGCAGTCCTGGACCTTCCGCTGGGTGCCACCGACGTCCTGGGCCCCATCGTGGTGATGAAGAACTTCCTGGGCGGCGACAACCAGGATCTGTTTTCCGCCTACCCTGCGGCCCTGGCCAGCGAACCGGCCGCCAAGGTCCACTGCTACGGCAAGTCTGTACGCCCCGGCCGCAAGATCGGCCACGTCAATCTGGTAGGGACCGCCACGGACGACGTGCAGTCGGTCCGGCAACGCGCAACCCTGGTGGCGGACATCATCCGCGACGGCCGCGTTCGAACCGAAGAACCAGCACACATTTCCGAGGAGAACGCATGAGCCCCGAAACCACCGGAGACACCCGCCCGATCGTAGGGCTGGTCATGGGCTCAGACTCGGACTGGCCGGTCATGGAAGCCGCGGCCGAGGCGTTGGCTGAGTTCGGCATACCGTTTGAAGCTGATGTGGTCTCCGCGCACCGGATGCCTGCTGAAATGATCCGCTACGGCCAAACCGCCCATGAACGCGGGCTGCGTGTCATCATCGCCGGCGCCGGCGGTGCAGCCCACCTTCCCGGCATGCTCGCCAGCGTGACGCCCCTGCCTGTCATCGGTGTCCCGGTCCCGCTGAAGACCCTGGACGGCATGGATTCGCTCCTGTCGATTGTGCAAATGCCGGCGGGTGTACCTGTGGCCACGGTGTCCATCGCAGGGGCGCGGAACGCAGGCCTCCTTGCGGTCCGCATCCTGGCTTCCGGCACGGACGAACTCGCAGCATCGCTCCGCGCCGGCCTTCTGGACTTTGCCCAGGATCTCAACGACGTTGCCACCCGCAAGGGAGCCAGCCTCCGGCAGAAGGTCAGCGAAGTCTTCGCCGACGGCAATGGTGTTCTCCGGAGCAGCCGTTAAGGCAGGAAAAATGTCCAGAAGCGAACCGCAGCAGCCAGCAACCGGCAGGGTCATGACGGATCCCGTCCGGTTTCCGTCCAGCGCGCCGGCCTCGGTCCGGACCAAACGGGGCTTTGTCCTGGTCCTGATGACCCTTCTTGTGCCCGGCAGCGCCCAGATCGTGGCCGGCGACCGCAAGGTCGGCAGAATTGCCCTGCGCGTCACCCTGACAGCCTGGGCCGCGCTGGCTGCCACCGTGCTGCTGCTGCTCCTGAACCGGACGCTTCTGATCAACATCATCACCAATCCGTTTGCTTCCCTCTTGATCATCCTGGTCCTGGTGGCTCTCGCGCTGGGGTGGGCACTCCTGTTCGTCAACACCCTCCGGCTGATCCGGCCCGTGCTCCTGGCACCGGCGGCGCGTCCCGCCGTCGGCATCGCCCTGGTCCTTGCCCTGGTCCTGAGCAGCGGCACCCTGGCCTACACGGCCTATCTGCTGAACGTGGGCCGCAACGCCATCGGCAGCATTTTCTCGGCAGGACCGTCTATTCAACCCGTGGACGGCCGCTATAACTTCCTGATGATGGGCGGCGACGCCGGAGACGACCGCACAGGCCGGCGGCCGGACAGCCTTTCCGTGCTGAGCGTTGATGCCAAGTCCGGCCAGACAGCGATCATCTCCGTACCGCGCAACCTGCAGAACGCCCGGTTCAGCGAAGATTCACCCATGCGCAAGATCTACCCGGACGGCTACGACTGCGGCGACGAATGCCTCATCAACGCCATCAACACGGAAGTGACCAACAAACACAAGGACCTTTATCCGGGTGTGGACGACCCCGGCGCGCAGGCCACGCTTGAGGCTGTGTCGGGAACCCTGGGCATTACTGTCCAGGCCTATGTCCTGGTGGACATGGACGGCTTTGCCAAGCTGATCGACGCCATGGGCGGCATCCGGATCAAAGCCGGCGGTTGGGTGCCCATCAGCGGCCCCGTGACCGATGAGGCCAACGGCATCCACGGCATGCCGGACGGCTGGATTCCTGCGGGCGACCAGAAGCTCGATGGCTTCCATGCCCTCTGGTACGGACGCTCCCGCGAATTCGTGGACGACTACGCCCGGATCCAGCGTCAGCAGTGTGTCCAGCAGGCCATGCTCAAGCAACTGGACCCGGCAACCCTGCTGGCAAAGTTTGAGGACATCGCCAACGCAGGAACCAAGGTTGTGGAGTCAAATATCTCCTCCTCCCAGCTGGGCAGTTTTGTGGACCTCGCCATGAAGGCCAAGGGCAAGGAAGCCAAGCGGCTCACCATCGGGCCGCCCGATTTTGACGCAGCCTTCTCCACCGTGCCGGACTTTGACGTCATCCACACCAGGGTGCAGCAGTTGCTCGCCTCGGCCTCGGGGCCCCAGTCAGCCGGACCGGTGGACGGCGGGCAACCTGACAGCATCGTGCAGCCCGCCATGGCCGGCGGGCGGCTGCAGGCGTCCGGGCCGCTGCAGCGGACCACTCCGCCGCCGCCGTCGTCGGACTTCACACCGGTGACCACAACGCCCGACGGCGAGCCAATCACCGAGGCGATGCTGAACCAGCTCAAGAGCCAGGGCAACGAGCAGGCACTGCGTGACCTGGTGGCCACCAACGGCCAATGTGCGCCGCTCTAGCGGCCAACTCCTGTAGACCTGCAACCAAGAATGGACACGGCTGTGTACGAAATTGACAACGTCCTCCGCGACTATGCCTGGGGATCCACTACAGCTATCGCCGGCCTGCTTGGCCGCGCCGGTTCTGGCCGCCCCGAGGCCGAACTCTGGATTGGCGCCCACCCCGCCGCCCCGTCAACCGCACGCCGGGCGGACGGCTCCGAGGCGCCGCTGGATGCGTTGATTGCGGATGATCCGGAGCATTTCCTGGGCAGCGAATCCGTCGCGGAGTTTGGTCCCAGGCTGCCGTTCCTGGCCAAGATCCTTGCCGCGGCCCAGCCCTTGTCGCTCCAGGTCCATCCCAGCCTCGGTCAGGCCAAAGCCGGATTCGCACGGGAAAATGCTGAAGGCGTGGCACCCGATGCGGCCAACCGCAACTACCGCGATGACAACCACAAGCCGGAAATGATCTTTGCCCTGACGCCGTTCGAAGCGCTGTGCGGATTCCGCGCGCCCGCTGCGACCCGGAAGATCCTGCTCCACCTAGCCGCCTGCTTCGACCTGGTGGAAACCGTCATCCCGCCGCTGCTCATCGAACTGCTGGATGTCCTGGAAAATCCGGACGAGGGCGCCGGGCTCCGGAGCGCTTTCGAACGGCTGATTACAGGTGGTGAGGACGTCTCCCACACCACCGCGATGGTGGCGGCCGCCCTGATTTCCGGCGCTCCGCTGGCGCCGTACCAAGCGGAGCTGTCTACCGTGGTCAGCCTCAACGAAAAGTACCCGGGCGATCCCGGCGTGCTGATTTCGCTGTTGCTGAACAGGATTTCGCTGGCTCCCGGCGAAGCCGTGTACCTGCCTGCGGGCAATGTGCACGCGTACCTGCACGGCTTGGGCGTTGAAGTGATGGCGTCCTCGGACAACGTGCTCCGCGGCGGCCTGACCCCAAAGTTCGTTGATGTGCCTGAACTCCTGCGCACCATCGAGTTCAAACCCGTGGCGGTTCCGCTGCTTGCGCCGCAAATTTCCGGACTGGGCCAGGAGCTCTACCAGCCGCCGTTCCGGGAGTTCCAGCTTCAGCGGATCGAACTGGCGCCCGGCGCGGAGCCGGTCCCGCTGGCACAGGCGGGTGCCGCCGTCGTGATTGTCGTCGAGGGTTCGATCTACCTGGACTCTCCCAAGAGCGATCTGCAGCTGTCCCGCGGAGGCAGCGCCTTCCTGCCCGCCGCCGAAGCGCCGGTCAACGTCCACCCCGTTGCCGGGGCAGGGGAACGTGCTGTTGCTTTCGCGGTGACTACAGCGCTCGCTGCTACTTCAGTGCTGGACGCCGGATAAGCCGCTTTATGAACCCGCGGGCAGTCTGCAGCCCCTTGCGGGCGGCCGGCAGCCCCTCCCGGGCGGTCTGCAGTCCCTTCCGGGCAGTCTGCAGTCCCTTGCGGGCGGCCGGCATGGCCCTGGCGTACACCGGATAGAGCGGTGAAAGCGGCTTCTCCCAGGTGCCCAGGAGCATGTTCTCGTGCTTGGCGAACTGCTTCTTGAAATCGGAGATGCCGTCGTTGAGCAGCCCGTTGAAGTCGTAGCGGCTGCAGCCGTCCTCGCGCATGGCGGCCAGCGCAGCCCACTTCACACCGTAGTTCACCCGCTGTTTCTGGCCTTCGGCAGAGACCCCGCCGTAGAGCTCGAACGCTGTTGCGCCGCTCCGCGCCAGCCAGACGAAGGCCAGCAGCTGTTCGCCGTCGAAGGCCCCGATGATGGGTGAGCCCTCCCCCAGGTTCGTGAAAATGTCCCGGTAGTACTGGTCTTCGTGGATTCCGAAGCCTGCGCGCGCGGCAGTTTCGTGATAGATGCCCAGTACCTGCTCAAGCTCCGCTGAGGTCTCCACCTTCCGGAACTCCACCTCGCTGCGCATCGCTTTGCGGATGTTCGCACGCGTGGACTTGGACATGTCCGCCATCAGCTCGTCGTCGGACTTGCCCAGATCAAGGATGAGCGTCCGGGGAATCAGCACCGTGTTGGTGGATGACGCAAAGCCGGCGGCAGCCACGGCTTGGGCGAACGGTGACTCGGCATCCCAGTCCGGCTCTATGCTCAACGCCACGCCCCGGTGACGGGAGGAGGCATAGCCCGCCAGCTGTTCAAGGACTGCGGTGGCATCCGCCGCCGAACACATCGGTCCGCGCGGAACATACACCAGCGCCCGGAAAGGCAACGGCAGCTTCCGGATCAGCAACTGCGCGCAGCCGATGGTGTTGTCACCATCGTTGACCAGGACCCGGTCCACCGACCAGCCGTGCATGCCCTTGGTTTGGCCCCAGCCCCAAAGCTGCTGGGGATGACCCTGGAACCGGTCAACGTATCCGTCCCAGACGGCGCGGTCAGTACAGGGCACAACGGCAAGACTCATGAATTCAACCCTATACCAAGGCCTTAACGGCAGATCCCCGGAGCGCGCGGGGCGTTCCGGGGATCTGCTGTCAGGCGGGCCGGCAGAGTCAGTTCTTGCGGGCGTAGCCTTCCCACTTGCTGGCCTGGTGCTCGCCGTCAACAAAGCGGATGGTGCCTGACTTCGACCGCATGACGATGGACTGGGTCAGGACCTTGTCCTTGGAGTAGCGGACACCGCGGAGGAGATCGCCGTCGGTGATGCCGGTTGCTGCAAAGTAGCAGTTGTCGCTGGACACGAGATCGTTGGTGGACAGGACGCGGTCCAGGTCGTGGCCGGCGTCGATGGCCTTCTGCTTCTCGTCGTCGCTCGTAGGCCACAAGCGGCCCTGGATGACGCCGCCCAGCGACTTGATGGCACAAGCGGCAACGATGCCTTCAGGTGTGCCGCCGATACCCATGAGGGCGTCGACACCGGTGCCGGAGCGGGCTGCTGCGATGGCGCCGGCAACGTCACCGTCCATGATGAACTTGGTGCGCGCACCGGCTTGGCGGATCTCCTCGACCAACGGGCGGTGACGGTCCCGGTCAAGGATCATGACATTGAGCTGGTTGACCTTCACGCCTTTCGCCTTGGCGATTAAATGCAGGTTCTGCTTTACCGGGAGGCGCAAATCGACCATGTCGGCAGCTTCCGGGCCCGTCACGAGCTTCTCCATGTAGAACACGGCGGAGGGATCGAACATGGAACCGCGTTCTGCCACGGCGAGGACAGCCAGGGCGTTATTGATGCCGAGGGCGGTCAGCCGGGTGCCGTCGATCGGGTCCACCGCAACATCACATTCCGGGCCAGTGCCATCGCCAACGCGTTCACCGTTGAACAGCATGGGGGCTTCGTCTTTTTCGCCTTCGCCGATAACCACAACGCCGTTGAAGTGGACCGTGTGAAGGAAGGAGCGCATGGCGTCGACAGCGGCGCCGTCGGCCTTGTTCTTGTCGCCGAAACCAACCCAGTGGCCACCGGCGATGGCCGCAGCCTCGGTGACACGGACAAGCTCAAGTGCAAGGTTGCGGTCTGGCTCGTCGATGCCCACGGCCAGGGAGGGTGAGATCGTGGAGTACTGCTGGGTCATAGGCGCTGGTGACACGTGAACCTCTTCTTCGAGTGGCGATCATTGGACCCGCTCGGCCGGATTCAGCCAATGCGGTGATTCCTCTGCTCCTGATCATAGTCGGGGCGGCGTCCCCGGGGCGTGGCATGACGCCGCCCCGCAACATGGACCCGCGCATCCCGACTGTGAGTTGCACCCCTCCATGGGCGACTATGGAAGGGTGAGTGAAATGCAGGAAAAAACCAGCCCCGCGCCCGATCCCTCCGACTCCGGACGCCCAGCGGGCGGCACAGAGACCGGCGGCGAGCGGGCTCCTGTCCGCCCGGTAATCCCGGCCGCCGCGGCGAAACGCGCCAACGCGTCAGTGATCGGCATGATCATTGCGCTGGTTCTCAGCATCGCAGCCTTCCTGCCGGTCCTCCTGATGAATCCCCTGCCCAAGAGCGACGGATACCACCCGGACATCGACGTCAGCGCAGTGGCCCGGAACGCCGCGGATGTGGCGGGATTCACACCCGTGGCGCCGGACACGGGCGGCGCGTACACGTCCAACTACGCACGGTGGGAGTCCGGCAGCGGCAGCGGCGTTCCCACCTGGGAAGTGGGCTACCTCACGCCCAAGCAGTCCTTCATCGGCCTGGTCCAGACGAGCCGGCCGAATCCCACCTGGCTGGTCCAGCAGACCAAGAGCGCTCCCGTGACTGGAAAGCGCAGCGCCGGCGGACAGGAATGGGAGCTCCGCGACACCGGCAAAGGCGAAAAGAGCATGGTGCTGAATTATCGCGGAACCACCGTTGTCCTGACCGGAACTGCACAGCTGGACGAATTCGCTGAACTCGGTGCCGCCGTCGTGAAGTCCATGGAGGCCAGCCCCGCCGTCACGGTTTCGCCCTCACCCGCCACCGCACCGTAAAGTAGTCGCGTGGCTACATACCTGACTCCTGCCCTGGCCTGGCGCCGTCTGCGCGAAGGCAACGACCGCTTTGTTGCCGGCACAGCCTCGCATCCCAACCAGGACGCCTCCCGCCGCTCCTCCCTGGTGGAAACTCAGCATCCGTTTGCCGTGATCTTTGGCTGCTCCGACTCCCGGCTCGCGGCCGAAATCATCTTTGACCTGGGCCTCGGCGACGCCTTCGTGGTCCGAACGGCCGGCCATGTGGTGGACGATGCCGTGCTGGGCTCGCTTGAGTACAGCGTCAGTATCCTCGGCGTTCCCCTCATTGTGGTGCTCGGGCATGACAGCTGCGGCGCGGTGACGGCCACCAAGACCTCGGTCCAGACCGGCCAGATGCCCGTCGGGTTTATGCGCAGCCTCGTCGAACGGATCACACCCTCGGTGTTGACGTCGCTGCGCAATGACCAGGAAGAGGTCAATGACATGGTGGTGGAGAACGTTAAGCAGACCTCGCAGCGTCTGGTTGACAGTTCCCGTGTGATTTCGGACGCAGTCGAAACCGGCCGGGCCGCCGTCATCGGACTCGCCTACAGCCTCGCCGATGGCCGCGCAAACGTCGTTTCGGGAATCGGCGAGGTCTGATTCCGGCCGGGGGCGGTACCCGTAGCATGCCGTTCACGGTTTTAGTCCCGGCCCCCAATCGCCCTAAGCTAGCCCCATGACTTCCACTGAAGAATTCCGTATTGAACACGACACGATGGGCGAAGTCCGCGTCCCCGTGAACGCCCTGTACCGTGCACAGACGCAGCGTGCAGTTGAAAACTTCCCCATTTCCGGCAAGACACTGGAACGTGCGCACATCGAGGCGCTCGCCCGGGTCAAAAAGGCGGCCGCCCAGGCCAACGCAGAACTTGGAGTGCTCGACGGCGAGCTGGCCAAGGCTATTGCGGCCGCGGCCGATGAGGTAGCTGCCGGCAAGTACGACGGCGACTTCCCCATCGACGTCTTCCAGACCGGCTCCGGCACGTCCTCGAACATGAACACCAACGAGGTCATTGCCGAGCTGGCCACGCGCGCCCTCAAAGCCGCCGGCAGCGACAAAGTGGTCCACCCGAACGACCACGTCAACGCCTCGCAGTCCTCCAACGACGTTTTCCCGACGTCGGTCCACGTTGCCGCCACCTCGGCCCTGATCAACGACCTCATCCCGGCCCTCGGCTACCTGGCCGAATCGCTGGAGCGCAAGGCCGTGGAGTTCAAGGACGTCGTCAAGTCCGGCCGCACCCACCTCATGGACGCCACCCCGGTGACGCTCGGCCAGGAGTTCGGCGGCTACGCGGCCCAGGTCCGCTACGGCATCGAACGGGTCAACGCCTCGCTCCCCCGCGTCGCTGAGGTTCCGCTCGGCGGCACGGCAGTGGGCACCGGCATCAACACCCCGGCAGGCTTCCCGGAACGGGTCATTGAACTGCTCGCGACGGACACCGGCCTGCCGCTGACGGAGGCCCGCGACCACTTCGAGGCCCAGGCCAACCGTGATGGCCTGATCGAAGGCTCGAGCCAGCTGCGCAACATCGCGATCTCCTTCATGAAGATCAACAATGACCTCCGCTGGATGGGTTCCGGCCCCAACACGGGCCTCGGCGAAATCGCCATCCCGGACCTGCAGCCGGGCTCCTCGATCATGCCGGGCAAGGTCAACCCGGTCATCTGCGAAGCGTCCATCATGGTCTGTGCCCAGGTCATCGGCAACGACACCGCCATCGCCTGGTCCGGCACGAACGGGGCTTTCGAGCTCAACGTCGGCATCCCCGTGATGGCCGCCAACCTGCTCGAGTCCATCCGGCTGCTGGCCAACACCAGCCGCGTCATGGCCGACAAGATGATCGACGGCATCACCGCCAACGTGGAGCGCGCCCGCTTCCTCGCCGAGGCTTCCCCGTCGATCGTGACACCGCTGAACAAGCACATCGGCTACGAAAACGCGGCGAAGATCGCCAAGAAGTCCGTCGCCGAAGGCCTGACCATCCGCGAGACCGTGGTGGCCATGGGCTTCCTGGAGCGCGGCGAACTGACCGAAGAGCAACTGGACACCGCACTGGACGTTATGTCCATGACGCGCCCGCCGCACAAGGCATAACCTCCAGCGCCAAGGCGCTGCAGAAGTACGACGGCGGCCGGCACCTTCCCCACGGAAGGCGCCGGCCGCCGTCGTTCGTGGCGCCCGGCAATTTTTTGCACTATTTGTAATTTAGTGCAAAACTTCACTTTGTGGAAAATAGTGCAAACATCGACGGCGGTCTCCGCGAACGCAAGCGCCAGCAGACGCGCAAGGCGGTCACCGCTGCAGCGCGTGCGCTGACCGCGGCCAAAGGGCTCAGCGGCTTCACGGTGGAGGAGGTCTGCGAAGAGGTGGGCATCTCCCGCCGGACCTTCTTCAACTACTTTCCCTCGAAGGAAGACGCCATCCTCGGCCACCACGACGACGAGCACCCCGGTGAACTTATGGCCGGCTTCCTGGCCGGCGGCGGCGTACCCGGGACCATCTCGGAATCCCTGCTGACCGACCTGATCCAGCTGACGCTGGACATCTGGGCGGCGAAAGTCGATTCCGAGTCCGCCACTGATGTCCGGCAACTGATCGCTGCGATCAAAAAAGAACCCCAGCTCCTGGCAAAGATCGCCGGCGTCAGCGCCGAGCGCGAGGCGGCGTCCCGCCAGCTCATCGCACAGCGTGAGGGGGTCCCCGCCGGCCACCCGGTGGTGGTCATGGCCGTCACCGCGATCAGCGCCATGGCCCACCACGCCCACGAAACCTACTTCTCGGCGTCGAACACCCGCACCTTCCGCGAGCTGCTCCTCGAAGACGCCCATGCCCTCCAGACACTGTTCGCGCAGAATCTCTCCGCCAGCCTCAAAGGATCATCATGACCACCACAGTCAGTCCAAAGGCAGCAGCCGGCCCGCTGCTGCTGACACAGAAACGCATCTGGATCATCTTTTCGGCACTCATCGCCGGAATGCTGCTCTCCAGCCTCGACCAGACCATCGTCTCCACCGCCATGCCCACCATCGTGGGCAAACTCGGCGGCGTGGAGCATCAGGCCTGGATCACCACCGCCTACCTGCTGGCCACCACCATCGTGATGCCCATTTACGGAAAGTTCGGTGACGTCCTGGGCCGCCGCAACCTCTTCCTCGTGGCCATCGCCCTCTTCACGGTCGCGTCAATCGGCTGCGCCCTGGCCACCGACTTCTGGGGCTTCGTCATCTTCCGCGCCATCCAGGGCCTGGGCGGCGGCGGCCTGATGATTCTCTCGCAGGCCATCATTGCCGACATCGTTCCGGCCAAGGACCGTGGCAAGTATATGGGCCCGCTGGGAGCCATCTTCGGTCTTTCCGCGGTGGCCGGGCCCTTGCTCGGCGGATTCTTCGTGGACCACCTGACGTGGGAATGGGCCTTCTACATCAACATCCCCATCGGCATCGCAGCGTTCGGCATCGCCTGGTTCAC
>DASSIA010000130.1:0-11067 GCA_035692345.1 Arthrobacter sp.
CATGTGGCACTGGGCCGGATGGGTCATCCCGGGGAAATCGCGGACCTTGTGCTGTATTTGGCATCCAATGAGTCTTCGTTCGTCACCGGAGCCGAGTTCGTCATCGACGGCGGCGACACCGCAGGAACCGCAACCCCGGCCCCGAGCCAACAAGAGGGTGAAGAGACCGGCGTTATGGGCAGCCTGCCGGAGGGCCATCTGAAAGAGAACCCGCCCCTGGCCACACGACCGTCCGGCACCGAGGACTGATACCTCGAAAAGATTTAGGGTGTTGGCAACGCTCCCAGAGGGTCCGGCCTGTGAACTGCCGTAATATTCCCATGCCGTAGATAAGGCCAGTCACCGCTTACCCCGCTGTCACGGCATGAAGGGTGCCTGCCATTGGATTGTTTGAACACGGATGTGACCAAAGCTCATGGGGCGGTACGGCGTGGCGTGTCCGGCATGGGCGTAACGTGAAAGTCGACACGCTGCTGGAACGTGCCCTACTGCAGGAATATTCCTTTTCAGGAGGCGTCAGGTGAATCACTCACCCCGGAATCCAGGCCATGCGCGGACAGTCCATGGAAGACACCCGGTCACTCACCAAGCCACCAGTGGGACTCCAGCGGACCCCACCCTGCACGCTCAACAACAACTGCCTTCCTTAACCGTTCCTGGCCATGATCGTGACGAAGACGTTCCGCGACGGGCTTCCTGGCTTGACGCATGTCTGGCCGTCAGCGCCCGCTTCGCCTGCAACGATCCGGAAGGCGGAACGGGCAGATTGGATTTCATCGCCGCCCAGGCCTGCCGGGGTGCAGGGTGCAGGCAGGCTTTGATCCTCCTGCCGACCGGAAGGGAAGGGACATTCCTAGTCGCCGGTGCTGCCGGACAGGGTAAAGCCAACGCAGCAGGACAGTTTGTCTTCCTGGACCCTGCCCTTAGAAATCTGCATTCCGGCGCTGTGGGCCAGGCCCTGATCACGGACGGAGCCGGAGTGTTCGGTCAGCTGCCGGGCCCGGGAACCGGCGATATTCTTGCCATCGCGCTGCGCGCACAGAACCTTAGCCACGGATTGCTGCTCCTGCGGGGAGCAAAAGCCCCCGGGTTCACGCAGAGCGATATCCAGATGGGAGCGTATTTCGGATCGAACGCGGCCCTTGCCCTGGAAATGGGAAAATCCCGAGTGCTCCACGAACGGGACCTTATCTACTCCGATCGGGACCGTATCGCCCGGGACCTCCACGATGCTGTCATCCAACGACTGTTCGCGGCCGGCCTGGGAATCCAGACCTTGCCGGACCTTCTGGGCCGCGAAGAAGCTGTCCAACGGGTGCGGGCCATCACCGCCGAGCTTGATGACTCCATCAGGGAACTGCGGGAAACCATCTATGCCCTCCGTCCCTCCCGGTCCGATGAAACCATGCTCGACGAACCCGGCCTCACGGCCGGCTTGCCCGCAACGCCGCCCTCCCTCCAGGCGTTGGGTCAGCCTACGGACATTCCAGGATCCGTGGCCTGAACACCCCGCTGGCCGGCCGTCCAGCCTTTGCAACGGTTTCAGGAGCAGCGGACAGCCGACAGGTCCGTCAGGGCCCGACGTGAATCCCCTGCCGGGCCACGCAGGCAACTGCTGACGCGCCAGGAACCGGCGTCGTTCCGGGGGCGTTAGCCGCGTGTGATCGGGATGGTCTTTGTTGCCGGGGGCTCGGCAGCGGCCGTTTCAGGCAGGGGAGTCCTCACTTCCAGGACGCCATTGATGTAGGAGGCCTTGATATCTTCTTCCTTCACCCCTTCAGGCAGGGGGACGCTGCGGCTGAAGGACCCGTAGCGGAACTCGGACCGGAACCGGCCCTTGTCCTTGTGTTCTGTTCTTTCCTGGCGTTCGGCGCTGATGTTCAGGTACCCGTCCTCGACGGTGATCTTGACGTCCTTGTCGGGATCGACTCCGGGCATCTCGGCGCGTACGACCAGGGTCTTTCCGTCGACGAATTCCTCGACCCTGATCGGGGAGGGCGCGTGAGCGGAGTCAAACATTCGATCCAGGGAATCCATCAGTTCGGACGGGGACCTGAGTAAGGTATGGAACGGCGAAGTCCAGCGGTTGGTAGTGAAAGGTGACCACTTGAGCAGATCAGACATGGGATTATCTCCAAACTAGTGGGCTGGCCGGGCCCGCGCAGGGCCCGGTGTCGTTCCAGTTGATACCCGCCCAGACCCGGGCAACAGGGGCTAAAGTCCCCGCGTCCACGAATCCACACCGCGGTTGGTCAGGACCGTGCGGGGAAAGCCTGACTGGTCATCGCTCCGGACGCCGGCACAAGTGGCATTTGGCGTTTCGCCGCCCTGGCAGGCGATGTCGTATCTTGCGCGAGTGAAAGCGGATTGGGCGGCTGCGTCGGTGCGTGCCAGTTTGGTGCTGGAGCTCGCATGGGCGGGCAGAGATAAAGGGGGTCCTTGTGCCCTGTTTCGCGCTGGACCGGATCCTTAGCATGGGCAGCATGACAAACAAAGACAATATCCCCGCAGCAGAAATCCTTGAACCCCCGGAGTGCTGGAGGCTGCTCGCCGAGACGTCGGTGGGACGGATGGCGCTCATCGTGGGCGGGCATCCGGATGTCTTCCCTGTGAACTACCAAGTGGACAACGAATCCCTGCTGTTCCGGACAGGATCCGGAACCAAGCAGGAAGCCCTTGACGCCGACAGCACAGTCGCCTTGGAAGCCGACAGTGTGAGCGCCGAGTTCGGCATGGCGTGGAGTGTTGTGGTCAGAGGAAAGGCCCAGAGGGAGACCGGGGCGGGGCAAGCCCTCGATTCAGCAAGGCGTGCACTGTTCCCATGGCAAGGGGTCGGGAAGGACATTCTGATCAGAATCGTGCCGGAGTCTGTGACCGGCAGGAGATTCACGCTGACTCCGCCCATGAGATGGACGTCGCCCCTCGACGACGCCACCCGCGCCGGAATCGAATGAGCCGGGCAGAGGTGCTTCTGTGTGTGCACGCAGCGTCGTCTGGCTACAGGACGTCAGGGCCACGGACGTGCCAGAAGTTGGTGGAAAGAATGCCTCGTCGGGTGAACTGATCCACGCTCTGGTCGGCGAAGGTATACGGGTCCCCGACGGATTCGCTACGACAGCGGCCGCATTCCGAAGCTTTCTGGCATGGAACCAATTGGGTCCCAGATTGTCCGGGGTCGCCTCGGATTATCAGGCAGGGAAGCTGAGCCTGCGAAGTGGGGGCGCGGCTATGCGATCCATGGTTCTTGGCGGAAAGATTCCCCCTGAACTTGAAGAAGGGATCCGGGCAAAGTACCGGGAGCTGGCTGCCCGTGCAGGCCGTAAGGACCCCGCGGTCGCGGTCAGAAGCAGCGCGACGGCGGAAGATCTTCCGGATGCGAGTTTCGCCGGGCAGCAGGAAACCTTCCTCAATGTCAGGGGTGAGCAGCAGCTGCTGGACGCTTGCCTGCGCTGCTATGCCTCCTTGTTCACCGACCGTGCCATAACGTACCGCGAGCTGATGAAATTTGAGGAATCCGGCGTGGCACTTTCCGTCGGTGTCCAGCTCATGGTTCGGTCCGACATCGGGGCTTCAGGAGTCATGTTCTCGCTCGACACCGAAACCGGATTTCCGCGCGTAGCGGTGATCAGCGCCAACTGGGGACTCGGCGAAACAGTGGTCCAAGGTTCGGTCAATCCGGACAAATACGGCGTGTTCAAGCCGTTGCTCGCCTTTGCTGACTGCTCGCCGATCATCGAGAAGACCAAAGGCACCAAGCTGCGGAAGTTGGTCTACAGGACGGGCGACGACGGCGGCACGCTCCTGGTGGACAACAGCGAATCCGAACAAAAGGCGTTTGTCCTCCAAGACCCGGACATCGTGCAGCTTGGGCGGTGGGCGGTCCAGATTGAAAACCATTACGGATGTCCCATGGACATGGAATGGGCCAAAGACGGAGAATCCGGCGAACTATTCATTGTCCAGGCCAGGCCGGAGACCGTCCAGGCCCGCAAGAGCAGCGCAACCCTGGTCACACATCGCCTGACCCAACAGGGTCGCCTGCTGGTCGAAGGCGCCGCCATCGGGGACTCCATTTCCTCAGGGCCAGCTTGTGTGATCAAGCAGGCCTCGGACATCGAGCGGTTCATCGACGGCTCCGTGCTCGTCACGGAGCAAACTGATCCTGACTGGATGCCGGTCATGAAACGGGCACGTGCGATAGTCACAGACCGGGGCGGAGCCACCAGCCATGCGGCCATTGTGAGCCGCGAACTCGGTATCACTGCAGTCGTGGGGACTTCCAACGCGACTTCCGTCATTGAGGACGGGCAATCCGTCACTGTGTCCTGCGCTGACGGGGACACCGGGCATGTCTTTGACGGGATCCTGGCCAGCGAAACCGAGGAAATCGACCTCGGGACTCTTCCACCAACACGCACCGACGTCATGCTGACGATCGCGAGCCCTGCCGCGGCGTTCAAATGGTGGCGCCTGCCCGCGCGGGGGATCGGACTGGCTCGAATGGAATTTGTCATCAACGACATGGTCAGGCTCCACCCGATGGCGTCGGTATTCCCTGACCGGCTCACCGACGTCGAGGAACGCCGCGTTGTCACCGAGCTGGCGAACGACTATGACAACCCTGCCGAGTACTTTGTGAATACCCTCGCACTTGGTCTTGCCAAGCTTGCCGCCCCGTTCCATCCGGCTCCAGTGATCGTGAGGTTGAGCGATTTCAAGACGAACGAATACGCACATTTGATCGGGGGGTCCGTATTCGAGCATGCGGAGGCGAATCCCATGATCGGCTTGCGGGGCGCGTCCCGCTACTATCATCCGCAGTACCGCCCCGGCTTCGACCTAGAATGCAGGGCAATCAAGCGGCTCCGTGAACACTGCGGTTTTATGAACGCCATGGTGATGGTGCCGTTCTGCCGGACTGTAGATGAAGCAGACCGGGTATTGGCTGTGATGGCCGAGAATGGTTTGGTCCGCGGACGGGACGGGCTTCAGCTCTACATGATGTGCGAGATCCCGTCCAACGTCGTCCTGGCTGAGCAGTTTGCCGCCCGGTTTGACGGGTTCTCCATAGGTTCCAACGATTTGACCCAGCTCGTTCTTGGCGTTGATCGTGACTCCGCCCAACTGGCTGCACTCTTTGACGAACGGAACGAGGCCGTGATGGCCATGATCCGCGAGGTCATCCGAAAGGCACACGCGTCCGGCATCAAGATCGGAATTTGCGGGCAAGCTCCCAGTAATTTTCCCGAGTTCGCTGAGTTCCTGGTTGGTGAAGGAATCGATTCAATCTCGCTCAACCCGGACAGCTTTCTTCGTACGGTCCAACGAATTGCCACAGCCGAGGCCCGGTTGGTCACGAATTTACCGTCCATTCGAAATGACAAGGAGCGACCATGACCACGTCCACCAATTTCCCCCGCACCGACCATGAACTGCAGCAAGCGGTCTTGAATGAGCTCGACTGGACGCCCGATGTAGATGCGTCCCACATTGGCGTTGCGGTCACTTCAGGAGTCGTGACCCTGACAGGCGAGGTCCCCAGCTATTCAGCTCGCCTGGCAGCGAAGAAGGCAGCATTGCGGGTCCGCGGCGTCACAGCGCTCGCGGATGATCTGACAGTCCACTACCTCGGCGGACCGGTCACGGACACGGACATTGCCGAAGCTGCCCGGAGCGCGCTTCAGGGGAACTCTGTGCAGACCCTTGGGTCCATAACGGCAGAAGTCAGCAACCACACCATCACGCTGACGGGAATTGTCGACTGGAACTATGAGCGTGAGGCAGCATCCCACGCCGTCGAACACCTCCGGGGGGTCAAATCGGTGCGGAACCTCATCACCCTCAAGGAACGGGCCTCGGCCGTAGACACCAAAATCCGGGTCAAGAACGCCATCGCCCGCCAAGCGGCTCTGGACGCAGAAAATATTCTCGTTGAAGTGGACGGGACCGAAGTGACCCTGACCGGCCGGGTCGCGAACTGGAACGAGCGGAAAACGGCAGGAAGAGCCGCCTGGTCCTCACCGCACGTGACCGCAGTCCACAATCAGCTCGACGTGCAACCGGAATAACCCGTCCGCCGGCGGCGGCAACCCGTCCCGACACAGTGAGGAAAAGGATTATGCGATGACCAGCACCAAATCATTCGTGATTGTGGTTGGCTTTGACGGTTCCAAACATTCCCAAAACGCACTGAAGTGGGCCTTGGACGAGGCTGGTCGGCGCGACGGCGAGCTCCGCCTGGTCACAGCGTGGAGCAAACCGCCAATGTCGTGGTACCCGGCCGTGCTGGAAACGGCCGTCGGCGAGATCGTGGCCGAAGATTCTCCTGAACGGATTGCAGAGACGCTGCAGGCTGAAGCCTTGAAAACCGCAGCACAAGAGGGCATAGCGACAACAGGGCAAGTGGTCCATGCTGACTCAGCGGCTTCCGCCATACTCGCCGCCGCCAAGGAAGCAGACCTGATCATCGTCGGTTCCCGCGGGCACGGCGGATTCCCGGGTCTGCGCCTGGGTTCGGTATCGACCCAGGTTATGAACCACGCATCGTGTCCTGTCTTAGTCGTCCGCTGAGCCGACGGCCCGGCTCCTCTGCAGCTCAGGCCGACGGCTGGTAGGGGATGAGACATGACGGAGTCACCGACGGCCACTGCGGCATTGTCGCCTTTTGACGTTGTCATCTTTGATTTGGATGGCGTCGTAACAGACACGGCCTCGGTCCATGAGGCAGCTTGGAGGGACCTCTTCAACGAGGTCTTGAAGGATGACCGTATCCCGCCAGGGGTGCGGAAGGACGCCTTCAGCGCCGCTGACTACCAGAAGTATGTCGACGGCAGGCCGCGGGAAGACGGAGTGGAAGCCTTTCTGGCGTCACGCGGGATCGAAATGCCCGCGGGTGGGGTGATGGATCGTGCCGGCGAATGGTCTGTCCGTGGCCTCGCTGAGCGCAAGAACCAACTGTTCAGGGAAAGGCTTGGCAACGAGGGTGTGGCGGTCTTCCGAGGGACCGTCGCCCTCCTTGAGAGGCTGCGCTCAGGCCGGGTGCCCGTGGTCCTGGCAACGTCCAGCCGGAACGCCTCCGCTGTGCTGGCCGCCGCCGGGCTGTCAAATGCGTTCGACCTGGTCATCGATGGTGCCGTTGCCGGCGAGTTGGGGCTTGCGGGCAAACCTGACCCGGCTCTGTTCCTTGAAGTGGTCCATCGCCTGGGGATCCCGCCTGCCCGGGCCGTGGTGATTGAAGATGCGGTGGCCGGCGTGGAAGCGGCGCGCAAAGGGGGATTCGGGCTCGTCGTCGGCATCGACAGGGCTGATGCCAGGAGGTCGGAGCTCGAGGCGGCGGGTGCCGACGTCGTGCTTAATGACGTGGGCGAACTGGATTTGGGACGGGTCCTGACCGACCCTTGGCGCCTCGTCTACGAAGGCTATGATCCGGCCCACGAAGGCCACCGGGAAGCTCTGACCACGCTCGGCAACGGGTATGTAGCCGTGCGTGGAGCCGCTCCGGAGAGCAGGATGAACGAGGTCCGCTATCCGGGCACTTACCTTGCCGGTGTCTACAACAGGTTGGTAAGTACTGTCCAAGGCCAGACGACCGAAGACGAACACATGGTCAACGTTCCCAACTGGCTGGTGCTGGATGTCCGGATTGATGAGAAAGACTGGTGGTCCCGGGGCGGCCTGAAGATCCGCCGGGAGCGGCGTGTGCTTGACCTGCTACGCGCGACGCTGCGGCGGGAAGTCGTTTTGGAGGCAGCCGACGGAAGACGGCTGGAACTGGTTCAGCGCCGGATTGTTTCCATGGCCCAGCCTCACCTGATGGCGTTGGAGACGACCTTCACGGCAAGGGGCTGGAGCGCGTCCGTGGGTATCCGCAGCGGAGTGGACACCGGCGTGGCCAATGAAAATGTTCCCGAGGACGCGCTCCTCAACAACCATCATCTGCTCGTCCTGGAGGTGTCAGAGCCGGCAGAACCGATCCCGGTGATAGAAGTTGAGACGAGCCAAAGCCATGTCAGGATTGCGACGGCGTTACGTACCCAGGTTTCCGGAAAGGAGGGCGGTGGTGCGCCCGGTGAGGAAGCCGGACTGTACTACCGGTCCTTCGAGGTCGCACTGACCGACGGGATGCCGCTTGTGGTGTTCAAGGCGGCAGCAATCGTGACCTCCCGCGACCGTGCTGTCGCCTCACCAGCGTCTGGTGCGAGGTTGGCGCTGAGTGCCGCCGGGCAGGGTTTCGACGGCATGCTCGCCGAGCATGAGGCCGTCTGGGGAAGACTGCTGCACTTGTTCGTAGTCACCATTGACGGGAGCCCACAGGTCCAACTGATCCTGAACCTGCACGTCTTCCACGTGTTGCAGACTCTTAGCCCGCACACGGTTGAACTGGATGCCGGCGTGCCCGCCCGCGGGCTTCATGGGGAAGGTTACCGCGGCCACATCTTCTGGGATGAGCTCTTCGTCCTGCCCCTGCTGACGTCACGGATGCCCTCCGTTGCCGTCTCACTTATTGACTACCGCTGGCGCCGGCTGCCGGCCGCCAGGGAAGCGGCTGCTGAAGCGGGGTTCCGGGGCGCCCTGTTTCCGTGGCAGAGCGGCAGTGACGGGAGGGAAGAGACTCCCCGATGGCTTTTCAGCCGGCGATCCGGCCGCTGGGTACCGGACTACTCCCATCTTCAGCGGCACGCCGGGTTGGCCGTGGCGTTCAACGCATGGCAGTACTTTCTGGCCACGCAGGACCGGGGCTGGCTCTTGCATCATGGCGCCGAGCTGGTTGTGGAAGTGGCGCGGTTGGTCACCTCGATGGCCGAATACGACGACGAGCAGGACCGGTTCCATCTTCGCGGCGTCATGGGCCCCGACGAGTACCACACTGGCTACCCTGATAACCCTGGCGGGGGATTGAATGACAACGCCTACACAAACGTCATGGCCGCGTGGGTCTGCGAACAGGCCCACGAGATCATGGCGATGCTTCATGGCCACGATCTGGAGGAACTTTGCGGACGCCTGTCGGTGGATTCCTCGGAGGTGGCAGCCTGGCTGCACGTTAGCAAGAGGATGTTCGTTCCATTCGATGCTGACGGTATCATCAGCCAGTTCGATGGTTACGAACAATTGCAGGAACTTGATTGGGAACACTACCGGAGCAAATACAAGAATATTGAACGCCTCGATTTGATCCTGGAAGCTGAAAGCGACAGTACCAACCGGTACCGGCTGGCCAAGCAGGCTGACGTGCTGATGCTCCTGTACGTGCTGGGCGAGCAGGAACTTATGCTCTTCCTCGCCCGGTTGGGCTACACAGTGAGCGCAGACCAGCTCGCAGCGACGGTCGAGTACTATCTTGCGCGTACGGCCCACGGCTCCACCCTCAGCCGTGTGGCTCATGCCTCAGTGCTGGCAGCAATGGACCCGGACCGGGCCTGGAGCACGTTCCGGGAAGCGCTCACCGCTGACCTTGACGACACGCAGGGAGGCACTACGCGCACGGGTATCCACCTCGGCGCCATGGCAGGGACAATCGATGTCATCCAGCGCAGTTTCGCCGGGATGAGGATCACCAAGGATGCCCTCGTTTTCTCCCCGAAAATTCCCAATGGGATCCGGGCGGTGTCCTTTCGTGTCCGCTACCGGGACCAGTTGCTCGAAGTCAGCCTCGACCACCGTACGTTGACCATCTCGGCAACACCTGGAGACGCAGCTGGTGTCCGCGTGCGGGTGGGCTCCGAGGAAGTCCTTCTAGCCGCGGGTGAGATGCGGAAATTCCTCCTGCCCGCACGAATATGATCCCAGCATTGGCATAGCAGTGAATATCTGGATCCAAGGAAATCGCAGTCTCCTATGCTGGGTTTTATGGAAGCCTCCCAGCCAATGAGCGCGAAGCCGATTCTTACGGTCACGGTCAACCCGGCCCTGGACGTGAGCACCTCGACCGACCGGGTCTACAGCGGCCATAAAATCCGGTGCAGCAGGAGCCGCCTCGATCCCGGTGGCGGCGGCGTCAACGTAGCCAGGGTAATCCAACGGCTCGGGGGGAATGTTTTGGCTCTATACACTGCGGGCGGCCCCACAGGGGAAGCATACCGTCGGCTGATAGAGGCTGAGCGGATCCCTTCGTTGGTCATACCGACCCATGGGGACACCCGACAAGACTTCACAGTGGATGAGAGTTCGACGGGGAACCAATTCCGTTTCGTGCTCCAAGGCGCCGAGTTGAGCGACGAGGAGTGGGGGGCTTGTCTGAAAGCCGTTGCCCAGTCAATTCCGGCCGGTGGATACGTGGTGGCCAGCGGCAGCCTGCCGCCCGGCGTTCCGGAGGACTTCTATGCCCGGGTTGCCCGCCTCGTGCGGAAAGGTGATGCGCGCTGCGTCGTGGACAGCTCCGGAGCGGCACTCTCCGAAGCCCTTGCCGAGGGAGTTTTTCTCGTCAAACCCAGTCGGCGCGAGTTGGGCGAACATTTCGGAGCACCGCTCGAGACTGAACAGAGCCAGATCAATGCTGCTGAGGCACTCGTTGGTGACGGATCTGCGGAATATGTTGCGCTGACCCTTGGCGACGCCGGAGCCGTACTGGCTTCCAAGAAAGGCGCAGTCCGTTTGGCAGTGCCATCAGTGCGGGTGCTCAGCACGGTCGGAGCCGGTGACAGTTTCCTTGGAGCATTTGTGCTGCGGTTGGCGCAGGGGCGCCCGGTTGAGGCGGCCTTTCGGACGGCTATCGCAGCGGGAAGCGCGGCTGCGATGAACCCGGCTACGGAACTGTGCCACCGGCACGACGTCGAACGCCTGGAGAAGGAACTCACTGCGCCTTGACTTTGCTAACGGGTCTGTGACTTTTGGCCCTGTCGGGACCGGGTCCGCGGGCCCAATCTTAGAGCAAAGCCGCCAACAGCTGAGCCCTGGGCTTGCTTGAGTCCGCTGGCGTCAAACCGGAGGAGCATCACATGGAACGAGTCATCGATAAGGTAGCGCTGGTCAGTGGGGGTGCGCGTGGGATCGGGGCTGCGGTGGCGGCCCGGCTTCATGGTGAAGGGGCGAGGGTCGTCATTGGCGACGTTCTGGACGAAGAGGGGA
>DASSIA010000131.1:0-2919 GCA_035692345.1 Arthrobacter sp.
GGTTGCCAGCGGCATGGAATCCGGCGGCCACCGGGTCTCGTTCCTGCGGCCCGCGGAGGACTCCCTGGTTGGCACGTTCGCACTGGTTCCCCAGGTAGTTGATGCGGTCAGCATTCCGGTGATTGCCGCCGGCGGCATCGCGGACCGCCGCGGCTATGCCGCCGCCCTGGCACTCGGCGCGGATGCGGTGCAGGTGGGCACGGCTTTCCTGGCTACCCGGGAATCTGCGGCCGTTCCGGCCTACCGCGCAATCCTCCACAGCCCTGCCGCACGGGAAACAGTGCTGACGCGAGCACTCAGCGGGCGTCTGGCCCGGGGCATCCCCAACCGCTTCATCGCCGCCCTGACAGACGCCGGCCTGACGGCGACGGAAGCCGCCGTCGCCCCGTTCCCCGTCCAGAACTGGCTCACCGGCCGCTTCCGCCCGGAGGCAGCGGCCCAGGGCAACACGGAGCTTATGTCGCTCTGGGCGGGACAGTCCGCCTCACTGATCCGGCATGAATCCGCCGCCGATGTGCTGGCCGAGCTGCTCGCCGGCAGGACCGTTTTGTAAGCTTGCTACACCTGCAGTCATCCCCGGCAGAGAACTTGGGGCGACCGCCCAATTGACACCGGAGGCAATCCCTTGAGCAAGAAGACCGGGAAATCAAAGAGCAGGACCAAGGACAAGCGGCACCTGAGCGCTGTACCGTCGGCACCAAAGATGCCCCTGCAACTGGTGATGAACCACCGTGTCATTGATTCCCTCGCCCTTGAATTCATCCACTGGCCCGGAACCGAACACCCTGATCCCGCCGATGCCTATGAGTGCCTTGAGTTGGTCAAACTCTTCCTCACCGCGCAGCACGCCATCAACGGTTCGAGTTCGGCCACCGCCATTGACACTGAAAGCCTGGAGGAAGCGGCTGGAGCAATCGTGGGCGCGTTGGACCCCGACGAAATGTTTGGAGCCTTCGAGGACATCTACTTCTCCCTGCACTCCTACATCCACTTCCTGAAAGGCACCGGCCGCTGGAGCGGCACGGACGCCGCCTATGAGGAACTCCATACGTTGCTGGGAGAAGGTATCGACGCGGCAGTCCCGAGCCTCCCGGATATCCGGGTCCCTGACCTCAGCGTCAAACACCAGGACGCCGCGTTCAGTGCGATGCCGTTGATCCAGCGGGCATCGTCCCTCTTGGACTGGCTCGGAACAGGAACAGCAGTCACGGCCACAGGTGCCCTGCGGCTCAAGGACATCGAGCCGGCAGCCGCGGCTGTGGGAGTCCGGGCCCGTGGAAACCGCAGCGCGCGCCGCGCCCTTCCGCTGCCTGGTCTGGAAACTGCCGGGAACCAGTCTGAAGCGATACTGGAAGTCAGCTCAATGCACGATGTGCCGGTGCTCCGCGACATCTGGGAAGCAATGGTTTCGACAGGCCTGGTCATACTTGGATCCACCAAGGCCATCCCCGGCCCGGAGGTGGCCGCCTGGAACAGCACCAGGACCGGGGAACGGCTCACCATCCGCCGGATGCTGGCCGTGACACTCCTGGTCGCGGTCCTCGCGGAGGCGGACCAGGAAGGGATGGCCGGGACACTGCAGGCCGTCCTCACCTATGGCACCACCGATGAACCGATGCCCGTGGCGGAACTCGAGAGAATGGCGTCGCTGGACCTCGATGCCGCCTTGCGCCAAGACATTGATTTTGAGGACACAGACGACGCGGAACTCGAAGACTCCCGCCTCGAAGAGATCTACGCGTCGTTCGCAGCCCTGGAGGCACAGCATAAACTCTCCCTGCTCGCCGAACTGGGATTGGTGGAGGCGGAGACTGACTATCGCGTCCCCCCGGTCGCCATCCAGTGCGTCGACCTGGCGATGGGTTTTTTGGAGTTACCGGACGCACGTCGCGAAGACACGGAATTCCCGTCCAACGTGATCGCCCTGCATGGCCCATCGAGAACCCGTAAAGCACCGGATATCCAGTAGATCAGTGCGGGATTCGATGCCGGATGATCACGATCCGGGCATCAAATCCCCCCGGGCCCCCGTGGCGTCGTTGACTCCAGCCACAGGGGCCGCAAATGTTATGGCATGAGGTCACAGGGAATGTCACGGGTGTTTGTTTTTACGACGGCGGCCGCCGCCGCGGCGCTGATGCTCAGCGCCTGCGGGCCGAGCCAGCCGCAGACGCAGGGGACCACGGCGCCGGGAACCAGCTCCGCCAGCCCCTCCTCCACGGCGGGGACGCCCACCCCGTCCCAGCTGCCGTCGTCGGCTGGAATGAACACCCCGTCCAGCCCGGGGCTCTGCAAGGCGGCCACCCTGACGGCCGCCACTGACGCGACCGGCGGAGGCGCGGCGGGCAGTGTCTACATGAAACTGAACCTCACCAATACCGGTACCGCGCCCTGCCTGCTGAAGGGCTATCCGGGCGTGTCCCTGACAGCCACTGCCGACGGCGAACCCATCGGCGCGCCGGCCACACGCGACGAAACCACCGCGGTGACGGACGTCCTGCTGGCCCCGGGCCAGACCGGAACCTCGGTGCTGCGCTACACCCAGGCAGGCAACTACAGCGACTGCACCCTGGTGAATGCGGCCGGCTACCGCATCTACCCTCCGGAAGACACGGCGTCGTTGTTCCTGCCGCAGCCCACGAGCGCCTGCAGCAACACAAACATCACGCTCCTGAGCGTTGGAGCCTTCCAGCCCGCTTAGGTTGGAGGTCCGCAACGGCCGACGACGGCGGTACGGTTTACCGCGACGGCACGCTCCTTGAAGGACCCGCCACGAAGGATCTCCCAAGGCCGGGGCAGGGTTGATCCGCGCCTCCAGCGGGGCCGGCAAGACTGTCGGCGGGGTAGGGCATGATGGAGGAATGCAGGAGCAGCAACCGCCGGGAGCGGAGCCGGAAGCCCTTCCCGGCACTCCCATGC
>DASSIA010000132.1:0-7116 GCA_035692345.1 Arthrobacter sp.
TTGGAAAGCCGGCCCGTGAGGCTACTTGACGATGCCCTTGTCCTTCAGCCAGGAGGCCGCGGCATCCTTGGCGTTCTGCTTCTGGCTGCCGCTCACGGCCCGGTTGAGGTTAATCAGGTCATCGGTGGTCAGCATCCGGGAGACGTTGTTGAGCGCCTCCTTGGCTTTGTCGGTCATCTTCGCCTTGTTGTAGAGCGGCAGGACCTGCTGGGCCTTGAAGTTGTTCTTCGGGTCTGCCAGCACCACCAGATCGTTGTCCGCGATGGACGGGGTGGTGGTGTAGATATCAGCCACCTGGACGTCATCGGTGAGGAGCGCCTGCAGGGTCAGGTTTCCGCCGCCGTCGCTGAACGGTTTGAGGGCCTTCAGTTCACAGCCGTAAGTGGCTTTGAGCCCCGGGAGGCCGTACTGGCGGGTCTCGAAGGTGGCCGGCGCCGCGATGGTGAGGTCCTTGCAGACCTTGGCCAGGTCCTCGATGGACTTCAGCTGGTACTTCTCGGCCGTGGCCTTGGTGACCACCATGGCATCCTTGTCCTCTGCCTTGGAGGCGTCCAGGATGGCCAGCCCGTCGGGAAGCTTCCCGGGCAGGGCCTTGACAATGTCATCGGCGGAGACCTCCGCCGCGGATGTATTGACGTAGGACAGCAGGTTGCCTGAGTAGTCAGGCACCAGGTCAACAGACCCGTCCTGGACGGCCTTGAAGTAGATCTCGCGGGATCCGATGTTCGGCTTGGTGGTGGCGGTGACGCCCGCGGCATTCAGGGCGCCTGCATAGATCTCGGCGATGATCTGGCTTTCGGGGAAGTCGGCTGAGCCGACCGTCAGCGACCCTCCCGAGGTGCCGCCGGTTGCTGCGCTGGTGCTGGGCGTGGACAACGGGTTGCCCCCGCCGCAGGCTGTGAGCGCGACTGCAAGGCCGACGCCGGCTGCCAGGCCGGCCAATCCCCTGCGGGTGAGCGGTGTCCGGACGTTGTCTTTCATGGGGTACCTCCTTGAACAGCAGCTGACACAGGTGCGGCAGCTGGGAGATCAGCAGTGGCCTTCTGGCCACCGCGGGTATCAGTGGACAAGCCGGGCGAAAGCAGCATTTTTTGCACTCCCGCCAGGATCAGGTCAACAGCTATGGCCAGGGCTGCAATCAGCAGTGATCCGGCGAGCATCCTCGGGAAGTCCTGCAGGGCCAGGCCATCAAACAGGTAGCGGCCCAGCCCGCCCAACGGCAGGTAGGCAACCACCGAAACCGTGGCGATGACCTGCAGAACGCCCGTTCGGACGCCCCCGAACATCACCTGGAGCCCGTTGGGGAGCTCCACCTGGAACAGGATCTGCAGCTCCGTCATCCCTACGGCGCGGGCGGCGTCCACCACCGTCCTGTCCACACTCGAAATGCCGGCGTACGTTCCAGCGAGGAGCGGCGGAACTGTCAGAATGACCAGCGCCCACACCGGGGGCATGAGGCTGCTTCCGGCCAGGAGGGCGAAGAGGACCAACAGTCCCAGCGTGGGCAGGGCCCGCAACGCACCGGCAACCGCCACGGCCACCACCCGCCCGCGGCCCGTGTGCCCGATGTAAAGCCCTACGGGCACGGCGATGGCGGCCGCAATAACCAGGACCAGCCCGGTGTACTGGAGGTGCTCCAGCAGCCGGACCGGAATGCCGGAGCTGCCGGTCCAGTGAACGGGATCGGCAATCCAGGCCAGCGTGTCCGTGAAGATGTTGCTCATCGGCCGGCCCCCGCATGGACGCTGGCATCGGCCAGGTAGCCGGCGCCAACAGGCACCGTGGGCCCGGCCGCTTTGGCGGCGCGGGTCCACGGTGTCAGCAGTTGTTCCAGGAGGACCAGCAAAGCGTCCATCAGCAATGCGAGCACCAGGATAGCCATGATCCCCACCACCACTTCGGTGACGAAGTTCCGCTGCAGGCCATCGGTAAAGAGTATGCCCAGGTTCCCCACGCCCAGGAGGGCCGCGACGCTTACGAGGGAAATGTTGCTGACCGAGACCACCCGCAGCCCGGCAAACATCACCGGGAGGGATAACGGCAGGTCGATCTGGATAAAGCGGAGCCATGGTTTGTAGCCCATGGCGATGGCGGCCTGCCGGAGGTCCTCCTCCACGGAGTCGAAGGCATCGAGAGCGGCCCGGACCAGCAGCGCCACCGCATAAAGGGTCAGTGCGACGATGACGTTGACCGGATCCAGGATCCGGGTTCCAAGAATCGTGGGCAGGATGATGAACAGCGCCAGCGACGGGATGGTATAGAGCAATGAACTTGCGGTCACCACCACGGAACGCACCGCCGGGTGCGTCCGTGCCAGCTGAGCCAGCGGAATGGAAATCACGAGCCCCAGGACCATCGGAATGAGGGCCAGGACCAGGTGCTGGCCTGCCAGCCCCAGGACCATGCCGCTGTTGGCCAGGAACCACTCCATCAGAGCGCCGCCTGCCGTACCTGGCGGGCTTCTTCAATGACAGCCAGGACTTCCTGCGCCCTGACAGCCCCCCGGACCCTGCCGTCGCTGTCGACCGCCACACCTTGGCCGGACGGGGACGAGAGGGCCGAGTCCAGTGCACGCCGCAGGGTCTCACCGGGGCGGAAGAGCGACCCGCCGGGGATGAGCTCAGAGTCCGTCCCCGGCTTTGCCCAGCCCAGGGGGTGCATCTCCGGATCCACCACGAGCTGCCAGCCGTTCGCCGCTGCGGGGTCACCGGTGAACCGGCCGGCACGCATAACGAGCGTAGGCACCGGATGGATAGTGACGGCGTCGGACGTGGTGAATCCCAGGTGGCGGAAGCCGCGGTCCCGGCCCACAAAGGACGCCACGAAATCATTGGCCGGTGCCCGGAGGATTTCCTCAGGGGTGGCGTACTGGGCCAGCTTGCCACCGACGGCGAAAACGGCCACCTTGTCGCCGAGGATGGTTGCCTCGTCAATATCGTGGGTCACAAAGACGATGGTCTTGGCGAGGTCCTTCTGCAGGCGCAGGAGTTCCTGCTGCAGTTCATCGCGCACCACGGGGTCAACGGCGCTGAACGGTTCATCCATCAGCAGGACAGGCGGATCGGCGGCGAGCGCCCGGGCAACACCGACGCGCTGCTGCTGCCCGCCGGAGAGCTGGGACGGGTAGCGCTTGCCGAGCGAGGATGCCAGCCCGACGACGTCGAGCAGTTCCATGGCACGCTGGCGGGCCACCGCCTTGGAAACGCCGTTGAGCCGGGGCACGGTGGCGATGTTGTCCAGGACGGAACGGTGTGGCATCAGTCCGGAGGACTGCATGACGTAGCCCATGGACCGCCGCAGCTCAGCGGCAGGCACGGTTGTTACGTCCCGCCCGTCCACGGTAATCACCCCGGACGTCGGTTCCACCATGCGGTTGATCATCCGCAGCGATGTGGTCTTGCCGCAGCCCGACGGTCCCACAAAAACCGTGATGGAGCCCTTATCGATGGACATCGTGAGCTGGTCCACGGCCGGGTTGCCGCCCTGATACTGCTTGGTGACGCTCTGGAACTCAATCATGGCTTGGTCCATTCTGCGGACTTACCTGTTCTGTTGGACGGCATCTCTGGTGGACGGTATTGGAGCGTGGTTGGTCATCAGCTCACTGATCTTTACGGTAGCGCAATCCGTGGCCAGCGTAACCGGATCCGCAGGCAATCAGGGCAAGAGAATCCCTACTGTAACCATTCGTTGGGCAACTGTGCGCGGATGGGTCTGCCATCACGGCCCGCGCCGCCACGCGCTGACACAGCACCGGTCCCCGCATAGAGTGGGATTGTGACGAACTTGGAAGTGGCTCCGCAACAGGAACTTTGTCCGCCCGCCGGCCCTGAGGGGACCTCCGGCCCGTGCCTGCAGCTCTGGCCCGAACGGGAGGTTCCCTTGGGCGGGGTGCGGGCCATGAACGTCCGGCGTACGCTCCCGCAGCGCGGCCTGCCCACCATCGGGGCCTGGTGTTTCCTGGACAGTTTCGGTCCGGACCGCACCGCCATGTCCGTGCTCCCCCACCCGCATACCGGCCTGCAAACGGTCACGTGGCCGCTCGCCGGGAACGTCCGGCACCGGGACAGCGTGGGCAGCGATGTTGTGGTCCGGCCTGGTGAGCTAAACATCATGACGGCCGGGCACGGCGTGTCCCACTCGGAGTTTGCCGTGCTTCCGGATTCCGACGGCGGCGCGCCGCTGCCCGTGCAGCGCGGCCTGCAGCTCTGGGTGGCGTTGCCGGACGCTGAACGCCACCGCGAGCCTGCTTTCGAGCAGCACCGGGAGCTGCCGTCCGTGACGGGGCCGGGTTTCACCGCCACGGTGATGGTGGGCGAATTCGCCGGGGCCGTGTCACCGGCCACCATGTACTCCCCCATCGTCGGCGCGGACATCGCCTGCGAGGGCGCGGTCACCTTGCCGCTGAATGAGCATTTTGAGCATGCCGTGCTGGTGCTCGACGGCGGGCTGACGCTCGACGGGCAGGAGGTCCCGCCGGGGCCGCTGGGCTACCTGGGCGCAGGACGGTCGGCGCTGGACGTGCAGGCCCTGCCGGGCACGCGCTTCCTCCTGATCGGCGGTGAGCCGTTCCAGGAGGAACTGCTGATGTGGTGGAACTTCGTGGGCCGCACCCACGACGAAGTGGCACAGGCGCGAGCGGACTGGGAAGCGCAGGCTGCCCTGGCCGACGACGCTGCCCGCGGGTCCCGCTTCGGGCTGGTTGCCGGACACGGTCCCGATGCCGGTGCCGAGGCCGGCCGCATCCCCGCTCCGCCGATGCCCGCCGTCAGGCTCGCGCCGCGGCGGCGGTCAGCGGGCCTTTGACGCTTCCGACACCAGCCTCAGGACGCCAAACACGGGGTCCTGGTGAAGGACGCGGACATCGGTGATTCCGGCGGCCGCGAGGTACTTTCGGAAAGCATCCTGCAACGGGACCACGTTCATGCCCAGTCCGCTGCCCAGGATCACCGGCCCGTCGATTCCCAGCTTCCGCAATGCCTGCGCGGCCAGTCCGGCAAGATCGTGGCCGGCCTGGTCCAGCAACTCCTGGCTCGGCCCGTGGCCTGCGGCTGCGGCGTCCACCACCAGGCGCGCCTGCTGGGCCCAGAACCGGCGGCCCTTTTCCGGGGAATGGAACAGCGCTATCAGCCTGTTGGGGTGGTCCACTCCGCAGGCGGCGAGCAGCGCGGCCGTGAGCTGGTCTTCCGGGAGTCCCTGGTTCATGCGGCGCAGGCTGTGCCGCACGGCCTCACGGCCCAGCCAGTAGCCGCTGCCTTCGTCCCCCAGCAGGTAGCCCCAGCCTCCTGCCCGGGCCTCTTCGCCGGCCGCATTCCGTCCCCAGGCTGCCGAACCGGTGCCGGCAATGACAGCCACACCGGTGCTGGCGCCGCCCGCGGCCAGCAGCAGCCTGGAATCGTGGACCACCGTGACTTTGGCTCCCGGAACATATGGTGCGATCAACGCTGCCAGGGCGGCGGCGTCGTCGTCGGTATCTATGCCCCCTGCCCCTGCATACACCTGGGCCACGTGGCCACCGCCGATCCGGGCAAACAGGTCCGCGAGGTTCAGCACCGCCTGTTCGCGGCTGACGTTCTGGACGTTGGCACTGCCGGCCGATTCGTCCGCAACGGACACGCCGTCCTCGAACCGGACACCACGGGTCTTGGTGCCGCCGATGTCCAGGCCGATGATGACCCCCGCGAGGGGACCCGGGGTGGCAGTGGACGCGGCGTCACCTTCCGTGGGGTTTCGGGATGCGGTCTGGGGGTGCTCGGTGTCAGTCACGTGCCCAGCCTACTGAAACGCCGCCGGAGCGCCGAGAGATCGCCGGATGCCGCCGTCGTGTCTGAACACTGCGGTGCCCTATCCCTTCCCGGAACGGGCGGCAACCAGGCCCGCCAGTAACTTCGGACCCTCCAGCAGGACCAACTCACGGAAGAACCGGACAGGATCTGGCTCGGCATCGGGGCCAGGCTTCCGCCGGCGCCAGCCCAGCCCGATTTCCCGGTACGCAAGTCCCGAGTCCAGGGCAAGCTCAACCCAGCCCAGGTTTCCCGTTTCCGGGCTGACGTGTCGCCCGGGTGCATCGCCGCCGGGCGGCAGGATGCTGACCCCAAGGCCCGCGGCGACCAGGCCGCGGGCCGTGTGGGTGTCCTGGCTTTCGAAAGCGATCCGCGGCCGGAACCCGGCCTCCCGGAAAAGCGCATCGGTCAGCGAGCGCATGCCGTACCCCGGCTCCAACGCCACGAAGGGTTCCCGCCGGATGTCCTGCAGCCTGACAATGCCACGCCCGGCCAGCGGATGTCCGTGGTGCACCACCAGGCGAAGAGGCTCACGGTAGAGCGGTGCGGAGGAGATGGTGCTGCTTGCCGCCGGAACAGGGGCTGTCAGGGCCAGGTCGGCCTGGCCCGAGGCGAGCTCCGCCAGGCAGGTGTCCCGTGCGCCCTGGCTGAGGATGAATCCCGCCTCAGGGTGGCGGCTGCGGAAGGCACTGATGAGCAACGGCAGGGTGGCCTCGCCGAACGTGTGCTGGAAGGAAACAGACACTTTCCCCCGCACCACGTCCGACTCGTGCCGGACCAGGTCCAGCCCCGCCTGGAATTCGGTCAGGGCCGACTCGATGTACGGCAGCAGCGTGCGGGCGGCCGCTGTGAGGCGGATGCCCCGTCCGTCCCGGATCAGCAATTCGGTTCCGACGACGGCGCTGGCCCGTGACAGGGCCCGGCTCACCGTGGACTGGGGTACTCCAAGAAGTTCGGCCGTTTCCGTGACGTGCTGCGTCCGGCCCAGCTCAGCCAGGACGGGGAGCAGTGGCAGGAGCTTGACCAGCTGTTTGTGGTCTGCGTTCATAACCCCTCCAAACGTTCCATTTTGGATATCAATTGTACCTAAAAGATGCATTGGAAGCATGCATTATGAAAGCCTACGCTTGAGCTATGCCACAGAATGCCCCAGCCCCAGCAGCCTCCGCGATGTCCCTGGACGCATGGGCGGGCCACCGCAAAGGCTCCGCTGCCTACAACAAGATCCTGGTGGGACTGGCCTTCGCCGGCGTGGCAACGTTCGCCCAGCTCTACTCCACCCAGGCGGTGTTGCCGCTGCTGGCCGCGGACCTGCAGGTCACCGCGGCCGAGG
>DASSIA010000133.1:0-3971 GCA_035692345.1 Arthrobacter sp.
CTTGGGTTCATCCGGCGCCGCCGTCAGCCAGCCCTTGGTGTCCCGGAAGACCACCACATCACCGCGTGAGAGGGAAAAAGGCTCCGGTACCAGCAGGTTCACGAAGATGCGGTCGTTGACGTCCAGGGTGCTGACCATGGACTCGGACGGAATGTAGAACGCGCGGAACAGGAAGGTCTTGATCAGGAAGGACAGCACCACCGCGATCACCACCACGGTGGCAACTTCCTTCAGCCAGATGAAGAGCTGGCTGCGCGCCGCCGGCCCGGTCTGCGGCGCCGCGGACCGCCTTCCGGAAGGTGGCGTGGCAGGGCCGGCATCCGGCCCACCGTCGGAGGTCCCGCCGTCGGAGGTTCCGCCGTCGGAAACAGGATGCGCGGTCATGCCCTCGGCGTCTGAACCGGGGGCATCCTCGCGAGGCGGCTCCGGTGTCCGGGCTGTGTTCTCGGGCATCTATTGTCCGTCCTCCGTTGTTGACCCTGCCGCTGACGGCCGGGGTACTCCAGCAAATCTATCAAGTGGCCAGACGATCTGGACCGGCCTGCCGATCACCCGGTCCATTGGCACCATGCCGCCGCCAGGCGCCCCGAGCAGGCTGCGCGAATCAGCGGACGCCGAGCGATGGTCACCGAGCAGCCACAGCCTGCCGTCAGGCACCACCGCGCTGAAGATCACGGTGCTTGGGCTGTCTCCGGCAAACAGGTAGGGCTCATCAAGGGCCTTGCCGTTCACGGTGATCTTTCCCTGTGCATCGCAGCAGACTACGGTGTCGCCCGGAAGCCCGATGACGCGTTTAACGTACGTGGTGTCGCTACCCACCAGGCCGAGCCATTGCCCGGCCGCGGCAACGGAATCCAGCAGGGGGCCCTTCCCGCTGTTCAGGGGGGCAAAAGAACCCTTGCCGTCAAAGACCACAATGTCGCCGCGGCGGATGGGTTCGGCGTGGAAGTCTGTCCTGGAGACCAGGATGCGGTCCCCGGTGGCAAGGACCGGCTCCATGGATTCGGACGGAATGTAATAGACATCCAGCCACAGGGAACGGACCAGTCCGCTGATGGCCACGGCCAGGAGAACCGCCAGGAACGCAAAACGCCAGCCCATTCTTCTGGGCTGGCGTTTTGTCTGGTCCATAATCCGTATTCCTGGGGCGCTGTTGCGAAGGGCTCCGGCGCTGGCCTGGGACGGCTGGGGCCTGCTTTGTAGGTCCCTGGGGACTTACTTGGCGGTGTGGAAGTCGCGCTTTTCCTTGATCTTCGCAGCCTTGCCACGCAGTTCGCGCATGTAGTAAAGCTTGGCGCGGCGCACGTCACCCTTGGTGACGAGCTCGATCTTGTCGATGATCGGGGAGTGTACCGGGAAGGTACGCTCCACGCCGACGCCGAAGGAAACCTTGCGGATGGTGAAGGTCTCGCGGACGCCGTCACCCTGGCGGCCCAGGACGAAGCCCTGGAAAACCTGGACACGGGAGTTCTTGCCTTCGATGATGTTCACGTGAACCTTGAGGGTGTCACCCGCGCGGAAGACAGGAACATCGGTGCGCAGCGAGGCTGCGTCTACGGAATCGAGAATATGCATGATTGCACTCCTGGTGAACGCCACAGGTCATTCACTTTGGGTCACGGCGGCCAAGCCCGGAAACACCGGAAATTACCGCCGAAAGTAAAGTGGGTCCGGTTCCTTCACTGATTGAAGGTACCGGATTGTCCAGCTGTTGGTTGCGCTCCCCCTGTGGCAGGTGCGGACCCAGCAGACACAAGGACTAATTTTGCCACACTCTCAGGCCTACAGCCAATTGCCGCCCGAAGCTACAGCGTCGGTTCAGGCGGAGGCGCCGGTTCCGGCCTGCCCGTTGGTCGCGGCGTCGTTGTTTCCGGCGTCGCGCCGGAGACGGAGGTGACCGTCGACGACGTCGTACCCCAGGTCGGCGAAAGCCGACCGGTCGGCACGTGGCAGCTTCCCGGCGTCGAACGTCTCCAGCAGATCCGGGCGGCGTTCCGCCGTCCGCCGGTATTGCTCGTGGCGGCGCCACTGCGCAATCTTCCCGTGGTTGCCGCTCAGCAGTACAGCCGGGACCTCCCTGTCCCGCCAGCTGGAGGGTTTGGTGTACACGGGGTATTCCAGCAGCCCGTCCGAATGTGACTCCTCCACGAGGGAATCAGGGTTGCCCACTACGCCGGGCAGCAGCCTGCCGATGGCTTCGACCATAGCCAGGACGGCCACCTCACCGCCATTGAGCACGTAGTCGCCAAGGCTCATGGGGCGGACCGTGAAGTACTCTTCCGCCCACTCGATGACACGCTCGTCGATGCCCTCGTAGCGTCCGCAGGCAAAGACCAACTGGTCCTCTTCGGCGAGCTCATAAGCCAGCGCCTGGTTGAAGCGCTCCCCTGCCGGCGACGGGACAATCAGCACGGGCTTGGCGGGCTTGACCTCCGCACCTCCGGCGCCGTTGTTGGCTTCACCGTCTCCGGCTCCGGCAACCGCAGCCAATGCCTGTGCCCACGGTTCAGGTTTCATCACCATGCCGGCACCGCCGCCGTACGGGGTGTCATCCACGGACCGGTGCTTGTCTGTGGTGAAGTCACGCAGGTCATGGACGCGCAGGTCCAGCAGGCCGTCCTGGCGCGCCTTGCCGATGAGCGAGAGTTCCAGGGGCGCCAGGTACTCCGGGAAGATGCTGACGACGTCGATTCTCATCTACGCGTTTTCCTCGGGTCCGCCAGTGCCGGCGTCGCTGTCGTTGACCTCAAAGAGTCCGTCCGGCGGTGTCATCAGGACAAACCCGTCGGCCACGTTGACTTCGGGAACGATCTGTTCCACGAACGGGACGAGGATTTCCTTGCCGTCGGGCGTTTCAACCACCAGCAGGTCCTGGACGGGCAGCGTGTGCAGGGCAGCGATCTTGCCGACTACCTGCGAGCCAACCCGGGCTTCGAGCCCCACCAGTTCGTGCTCATACCAGCCTTCGTCGTCGTCCTCATCCAGCTCCTCGGTTTCAATGAAGAGCTTCGCGCCGCGGAGGGTTTCTGCCTGGTTACGGGTTTCGATGCCCTCGAACCCGAGCAGCAGGATGTCCTTGTTCCAGCGCGCACTGTCCACAATGAGCGGGCCGGCCGATGCAGGCTCCACCACAAATTCGGTGCCGGGAACAAACCGGTCCCCGGGGGCGTCGGTCAGCACCTGGACCGTCACTTCGCCGCGGATTCCATGCGGTTTGCCGATTCGTGCCACCTGAAGCTGCATCTGTTCCTCTGTTTCGGTTGTGGAATTCTCCACGGACTTGTGATGAAAGCACTCCGGCCCCTCCACCGATGCTGGTGGAGGGGCCGGAGCAAAAACTGATGTTGCCGAGCGCTTAGCGGCGGCGGTCGGTATCGACGACGTCGACCCTGACCGGTTCGCCGTCTGCCAGTGCCGCCACAACGGTGCGCAATGCCCGTGCGGTGCGGCCCTGGCGGCCGATCACCCGTCCCAGGTCATCCTGATGAACACGGACCTCGAGGGTGTCCCCGCGGCGGTTGTTCTTCGAGCTGACCTTGACATCATCCGGCGAATCAACGATTCCCCGAACGAGGTGTTCGAGCGCTTCTGCCAGCAATCTACTCAGCCTCGGTGGTCTCTGCTTCGGCCGGGGCCTCGGCTGCGTCAGACTGCTTTGCCTTCTTGGTGATGGCTTCCGGGATGATCACGGAACCCTTTTCCGGGGCAACAAAGGCAACCTTCGGAGCTTTGGTCTTCAGGGTGCCTTCCTGGCCCGGCAGGCCCTTGAACTTCTGCCAGTCACCGGTGATCTTCAGGATCGCGGCAACCTGCTCGGACGGCTGTGCGCCGACGCCGAGCCAGTACTGGGCACGGTCCGTGTCGACCTCGATGTATGAGGGCTCTTCGGTGGGGTGGTACTTGCCGATTTCTTCGATGGCACGGCCGTCACGCTTGGAGCGTGCGTCCATGACGACGATGCGGTAGTACGG
>DASSIA010000134.1:0-4669 GCA_035692345.1 Arthrobacter sp.
CCGAAGGAGAAGAAGCCAATCGCCGTGAGGAACATCAGCGGTGTGCTGCCGGATTCCAGGCTGAGCAGGAATACCGGAGTCAGGATGGCGCTGGCCACGGCGCCGTAGATGAAGACGGGCTTGCGGCCGATCCGGTCCGCGAGCTTGCCGAACAGCGGCTGGGTGCCCAGGGCCACCAGGTTGGCGCCGACTACGAGCCACAGGGTGGTGGTGCCGTCCACGCCGGCGACAGTCTTGGCGTAGCTGATGGCCAGGGTGCCGAACACGGTGGAGACCGCGGCGATGAACGCACAGCAGACCACGCGCAGCACGTCGCGCCAGTGGTCCTTGAGGAGATCGGCGATGGGCAGCTTGGAGATCTGGGCGGTCTTCTGGGCTTCCTCGAATGCCGGCGGCTCGTGCAGCGTGCGGCGGATGAAGAACGCGACCATCACGACGACGGCGCTCAGCCAGAACGGGATGCGCCAGCCGATGCCGTACTTGATGTCGTCCGGGAGGGCCAGGACGGGGATGAAGACGAGGGCGGCGAGGATCTGGCCGCCCTGGGTGCCGGTGAGGGTCCAGGAGGTGAAGAAGGAGCGGCGGTTGTCCGGCGCGTGTTCCAGCGTCATGGACGAGGCGCCGGCCTGCTCACCTGCGGCGGAGAGGCCCTGGCACAGCCGGGCCAGCACCAGGAGGGCCGGAGCCCACCAGCCCACGGTGTTGAAGTCGGGGAGGCAGCCGATGAGGAACGTCGAGGCGCCCATCAGCAGCAGCGTGAACATGAGGACCTTCCGCCGGCCCACCCGGTCACCGAAGTGGCCCAGGATGACGGCGCCCACCGGCCGTGCCACGTAAGCGAAACCGAAGGTGGCGAAGGACATGATGGCTGCGTTGGCCCCGGCGTCCGGGAAGAACACCGTGGGGAAGATCAGGGCGGCCGCGGAGCCGAAGATGAAGAAGTCGTAATATTCGACGGCGCTGCCAAGGAAGCTGGCGAGGGCTGCTTTCTTTGGCGTCCCGGACGGGGCAACGGTGCCCGGCCCGGCGGACGGAAGTGTCTGGCTCATGGAGTTCCTTAGATGTGACGGCGTTGTCCAGTAGCCACATGGTGAGAGCTACTTGTGCGATACAGCAATGATGGCTGTGAGGGTGGTCACTTGTCAAGAAAATAATCACCATCTAGAAATAGTTCCCACGATGTGGCAATATCGACGTATGAGTGTGAATCAAACCACAGCGGACCGTGATGTTTCCGCCGATCCCCAGGCCGCCGATCCCCAGGCTGACGTCAAGCCAGCCAAGCCCGACCGTACGGACATGGTGGGCAAGGCCCTGGGCCTGCTGGTCCTCCTCGGTGACGAGCCGCGGGGCGCCAGCGCCGCCGAGATCTCGCGCCGCGCCGATCTCCCCTTCAGTACCACCTACCGCCTGCTGGGTTCCCTGACGCGGGACGGATTTGTGGACTATGAGCCGGATGGCCGCCGCTACCACCTGGGCCTGCGGATCTTCCAGCTGGGGCAGCGGGTCTCCAATCACCACGGTTTTGCCGGCACGGCACTGCCGGTCCTGCGCCGCGTCACCGAGCAGACGGGTGAGGCCACTATCCTCAGTGTCCGCGACGGGCACCACCACCTCACGGTCAATAAGGTGGACGGTCCGCAGTCGTTCCGCGTCACCAGCGACCCCGGCCATCTGGGCGCCCTGCACGCAACCGCCGTGGGCAAGGCGCTGGTGGCCTTTGCCGAGGATTCAGAGCGTGAAGCGCTGATCGAAGAGCTTGAGCTGGATCCGCTCACCGAGCACACCATTACCGATCGGGAGGCCTTCCGGGCGGAAATGCAGAAGGTTCGCCGGCAGGGCTATGCCGTGATGGACGAGGAGAACGAGAACGGCATGCGGGCCGTGGCCGTGCCGCTGCTCAATTCCCAGGGCTACGCCTTCGCGTCGCTGGCCACAGCGGTCCCGGTTTTCCGCCTGAGCATGGACGCCCTGCTGGCGCACGTGCCGCTGCTGCAGGAGGCCGCCGCGGAGCTCGTCGCCCGGCTGCCGCAGCGGTAAAGCTCAGGCGCCACCCGGCTGACGGACCCGCCGCCCCTGCCCGCCCCTCCGAGTTTTTGTCCAGATAATGGGCCCTAAATGCGGTTTAAGTCACGTTATCTGGACAAAAACTCTGGGGGGGGGGGGAGTGGGTTTTGTTCGCATGTAGAACAAGAGTGCAAGAAGTGAACAAGTGTTGTAATGTAATCCCTGTCACCCGACCCGCCGCAGCCGCCCTTGAGCGCCGCCGCCCGCCGGGTGCCGTATCAAAGGAGCTGCCCGGATGAGCAATCGAACTGAGTCCTACCTTGTGGGACTGGTCGGCGACGGCGTGATGCCGTCTCTCACTCCGCCCATGCACGAACGCGAAGGCGATGTCCAAGGCCTGCGCTACCTCTACCGCCCCATCGACCTCCTGGAACTCGGACTGTCCGGTGACGCCGTAGGCGATCTGCTCAAGAGCGCCCGCAGCCTGGGCTTCAACGGCCTGAACATCACCCACCCGTGCAAGCAGCTTGTGCTTGCGCACCTGGACGAGGTTTCGCCGGATGCCCTCAGGCTCGGCGCCGTCAATACCGTGGTGATCGAGGACGGCCGGTTCATCGGCCACAACACCGACTTCTCCGGCTTTGCCGCCGCGCTCGCCTCCGGCCTGCCGGGCGCACGGCTGGACCGCGTGGTCCAGCTCGGCGCGGGAGGTGCCGGCTCCGCCGTCGCCTATGCCCTGCTCACCGCAGGCGTGAAGGTGCTGGACCTGATGGACGTGGACCCCGCCCGCTGCGCGGCACGGGCCGCCGAGCTGGCCGGCTTCTTCCCGGGCCGCACCATCACAGCGCGTACGACGGCGGAGCTCCCGCAGCTGATGCCCCTGGCTGACGGTCTGGTGCATTGCACGCCCGTAGGCATGGCCGCCCACCCGGGTGTCCCGCTGGACCTGGACCTGCTGGAATCCCGGCACTGGGTGGCGGACATCGTCTACCGCCCCATCGAGACCGAACTGGTCCGCGGCGCCCGCGCCAAGGGCTGCGAAGTCCTGGACGGCGGCCGCATGGCCGTGGGCCAGGCAGCGGACTCATTCCGGATTTTCACCGGCCTGGAAGCCAACGCGGAACGCATGCGCGGCCACTTCCTGGAACTCGTGGCACAGGAAGAGGTGGCTGCCTGATGCGCACCGGAATTGCCACCGTCAGCCTCTCCGGCACGCTGAAGGAAAAGATGCAGGCCTGCGCCATCGCGGGCTTTGACGGCATCGAAATCTTTGAACAGGACCTGGTCACGTCGCCGCTGACGCCCGAGGACGTCCGCAAAATGGCGGCCGATCTCGGCCTGACGCTGGACCTTTACCAGCCGTTCCGCGACTTCGACAGCGTCTCCGCGGACCTCCTCACCGCCAACCTCCGGCGCGCCGATGCCAAATTCAAGCTGATGGCGCGGCTGGGCATGGACACCATCCTGGTCTGCTCGAACGTGGCCACCGCCAGTATCGACAGCGACGACCTCCGGGTGGAACAGCTCGGCAAACTGGCCGCGCTGGCCGGGGGCCACGGCGTCAAGGTTGCCTACGAAGCCCTGGCCTGGGGCAAGTACGTCAGCGACTACGAGCACGCCCACAAGCTGGTGGAAGCCGTGGACCACCCGAACCTGGGCACGTGCCTGGATTCCTTCCACATCCTGTCCCGCAACTGGGACACCGCCCCCATCGAGGCCTTCAACCCGGAAAAGATCGTCTTCGTCCAGGTGGCGGACGCCCCCAAGCTCTCCATGGATGTCCTGTCCTGGAGCCGGCACTACCGGGTGTTCCCGGGCGAGGGCCAGTTCGAACTCGCCAAGTTCATGGGCCACGTGGTCCGGGCCGGGTACAGCGGCCCGGTGTCCCTGGAGATCTTCAACGACGTTTTCCGCCAGTCGGACGTGGAGCGCACCGCCGTCGATGCCATGCGGTCACTGATCTGGCTGGAGGAACAGAGCGCCAAGTGGCTGGACGCTGCCGCCGCCAGCACTGCCGGCGAGCCGGCAGCTGTTGCTGGTGGTCCTGCGGCCCGGGGCCGCCGTCGTTATCCCATGGAACTGGCAACGCTCCCGCAGGTGGCCGAACCGGCAGGCTACAACTTCGCCGAAGTCAGGGCCGCGGACACCAAGGGACTGGAAACGGTCCTGGGGCAGCTTGGTTTCGAGTTCAACGGCCGGCACCGCACCAAGGACGTGCAGCTCTGGAGCCTGGGCCACGCCCGCGTGATCATCAACGAGACCGCACCCGCAGACGGTGACAACGCGTCACCGGCTATCGCCGCTTTGGGGTTCGACGTCGATTCACCGGTGATTGCCTCCGCCCGGGCCCAGCAGCTGAAGGCCCCCGTGGTCCCGCGCAAGAGCCAGGCCAACGAGGAAGTGTTCCAGGGCTTCGCCGCCCCGGACTCCACCGAGATCTTCCTGTGCCAGGGCACCTCCGACGGCACCGCGGCCTGGACCAGTGAATTCGGGGAGGGGCTGGAAAAGCCCGCCGCCGGAGCCACCGCCGTGATCGACCACGTCAACCTGGCCCAGCCGTGGCAGCATTTCGACGAAGCGGTCCTCTTCTACACCAGCGCCTTGGCCCTGGAGCCGCAGCCGTTCGCTGAAGTGCCCAGTCCCACCGGCCTGGTCCGCTCGC
>DASSIA010000135.1:0-2486 GCA_035692345.1 Arthrobacter sp.
GAAGTCCGCCAGGGTCTGGCGGGCATCTTCGAAAACCTCTGTTGCTTCCACGGCAAGGTGGTGGGCACCGCGGTGCACGGCAGCGTTGCGCTGTTCGTAAAACTCCTGCTCAGCTTCGATGACACTGAGCGGGTTTTGCGAGGTGGCGCCCGAATCCAGGTACACCAGGGGCTGACCGTTTACGAGCTGGCTCAGCACGGGGAAATCGTTTCGAATCCTGAGGACTTCGGCGTTGTCCATGGCCGGCACTGCGCGTTCAAGCGTGGCAGGCGTTGTTACGAGGGCCAAAGTTAACTCCTTGAGATGCCAATGGATTGACACTCAATTGTCCCACAACACCACTGTGGCGGCGGCCCGAGGGGCTGCCGCCACAGTGGCTCCGGGCTTCAGCCCGCGGAAATGAGGGCCGGCGACGGCTGGGGGGAGAGTCTCGGTCTCAGAAGACTCTGACGTCGCCGGCCCCGTCTCGATCCGGCCGCAGGGCCGGAAGTTGGCGTCAAAACGAGGCTTGAAAAGTCCATTGGCGGAATGTGCGGTACGAACTTCCGCGCTTTCCTGCCTCTTCAAGTTAAGCGCATGCGGGCGCCCGGAACACGAGTAGGAAGTACTCTACTTTTCCGCCATCGGACCACGGTTCAGGCCCGCTGCTACGCGTATTTTGGCGGTCACCACTTGGCGACAAAGAACAGGCTCGGAGCGGCACGCTGCGGGCGGCACTGTCGAGGGTTCAGTGCGGTCGAGGGTTTAGTGCGGAAGGGCCGTAGCCAGTTCGTCGCGGCTCCGCACTCCGAGCTTGACGTATGTGCGGTACAGGTGTCCTTCCACGGTCCGGACGGAGACCATAAGCCGCTGGGCGATCTCCCGGTCCGTAAGTCCCTGGACAGCCAGCTCCACGATGTCCTGTTCCCGGCGTGTGAGATGCACTGTGGGTGCTGCAGCGATGAACTGGCCCTCACGGAACCGCTCGCCCAGTTCGTGGTCGCATTTCTCCCGTAACGCAACTGCCTGACGGGCACGGCGGCGCTCACCGGAATTTTCGAGAACGGCACTGGCCCGCGCGTAGGCCTCCCTGGCCAGGTTAACGAAGCCGGTTGTTTCCAGGGTGGCTGCCGAGTCCATGAGCAGATCGGCGTCCGCCGAATCCCACTGGCCTGCCACAGTCGACATGGCCGCGGCCCACCGGCCCTCGACGTTCCCGGCCAGGGAATGGACAAGGGGAATCACTGAATGGTCGCCCAGGTCCCAGCAGACGGCCAAAAGCTCCAGAAGCGTGCCAGCCCGGGCAGTCACATCCGGGGTGGTAGCCAGGGTATGTAGGGCGGCCAGCCCCTTGCCGTCACGTGACACGTACTCCGACGCGGCCGCCGCATAGGCGGCCGCCAGGAGTTCCTGGTGGGCGGCTCCCCGAGGTGAATCCTTGTAGTCCAGCTCCAGCCGGCCGGCCTGGGCGGCATCGCCAAGCCTCGCCGCCACGTAGAACGCCAGCGCGGAACCGAACCGGAACATCTGCAGCGGATCGTTGAGCCGGAGGGTCTCCACGGCCGGCAGCAGCACCTGGTAGCCCCGTTCGATCCGGCCCTGCCGCAGCAGCGAATATCCACGCAGGACCTGGAGGCTGCCGCTGAAGGCAGCGGCTCCGCGGGGATCGCCGGCAGCGTAATTCGCCATTTCCCGTTCAGCCGATTCCCACTCCCCCATGGCCAGATGGCAGGCCACGAGACGGCCAAGGACGAATTCGTTGAAGAAGAACACCCTGTTCTGCAGGGCCGGCAGTCCCGAAACCGCCAGCAGGGCGGCGTCCAGCCCCCGGACGGCGCGCCCGGCAGCAGCCAGCGAATGAGCCAGCAAGGCATGTCCCACGGCAATCAGCGCGTCGTCCGGAGCGCTGCCGGGGTTGCCGTCGCGAAGGTCGCGGACCTCGTTTTCCAAAGCCTCGTGGTTGCCCGCTTCGCCAAGTTCCAAAAGATATAACAGGTGGTCGTGCCAGGACCTGGCCGGGCTGTCCGGCGCCTTCTGCGAATCCGGCAGGGTTCCGTGAGCATCCCGCGAACTGTTGGCCGGGGTGGCTGCGGCGGCGCCGGCACCTTGGATGCTTTCCCGGAATTCGGCGGCAAAGACTGCCAGCGGGGTTCCCAGCGCCTGATGGGCCATGGCCCTGAGCATCAGCGCGGGGGCACCCCCGGGCCCGTCCGCCAGCTGCAGCCAGCAGCCGTCCAGGAACCTGGCCGCACCGGCGAAGTCGCCTTCGTTGAACAGCGCCCTTGCCTGGAGGGCATCTGCCTGCGGCAGGAGGTCCGCGTCCACAACCTTGGCCGCCATGGCCCGGCCGCTCCGGTTACTGAACTGGGCCAGGGCAGTTCCGGCGGCTTCCAGCAGCTCGGGATCCGGGGTTTTCAGCCCGCATTCGAGTGCCCATTCCACGGCCCTCATCCGTCCCTCGGACCCGGCGGGAGCGCTGTCCAGCTGGTCCCGGATTTTTTCCAGCA
>DASSIA010000136.1:0-4712 GCA_035692345.1 Arthrobacter sp.
CCGCCGCCCGTGAGCAGGAGACGCAAGTGATTCAAGTTGGGATCGTCGAGGATGACGACGGCGTAGCCGCAGCCCTCGTCGATGGACTGGCGCAGAACCGGATAGGTGCTGCGCGGATGAGCCACGGCCTGGACATCCTGACCCGGCACCCGGAATTCGACGTGGTGCTGCTGGATCTGGGTCTCCCGGACCTGGACGGTATCGAAGTCCTGCGCCGGCTGAGGCAGGTGAGCCTGGTGCCCGTCCTGATCCTCACGGCCCGCGCCGACGAACGCTCCGTAGTCCGCGGGCTCCGCAGCGGAGCCGATGACTACCTGGTCAAACCGGTGCGGATGGCCGAACTGCTGGCCCGGATCGAGGCCATCGGGCGCCGGATGCCCGGGCGTCCCGCCAAGGAGAACCGGCACCAGCTCCGGACCTTCGGCGACATCGAAGTGGACCTGGACTCCCGGACACTGGCCATGGCAGGACGCCAGATCCCGCTGACCGCCAAGGAATTCGATTTGCTGGCCCTCCTCGTGGAGAACCCGGGCAGCGCGGTGAGCCGGCAGTTCCTGATGGACCGTATCTGGGGCGACGCCTTTGTGTCCGTCTCGCGCTCCCTGGATGTCCACATGAACGCGCTGCGGGCCAAACTGGAACGCGACGGACTGATCGAGACCATGCGCGGTTTCGGTTACCGGTGGACGGCCTGACCCGGCATGCGCAACAGGCTGATGTTGGTCCTGGCGGTGCTGACCGCGCTGGCCGTCACCGGCTTCGGATTTCCGCTGGCGGCCTCCATCGCCGATGCGCGGACCCAGCAGTTTGTGCTCAGCCGGGACTCGGACCTGCAGCGGTTCGTGGGACTGGCCTCCGGCTACGTGACCACCGGAAACCCCGGCTCCCTGTTTGAGGAAATGCGGATTTACCACGATTTGTACGGTGACAGCCTCGCTGTGGTGTCCACTAAAGGACAGCCTTCGCACGGTGAGGGCATCAGCCCGGAGGCACCCGCCATCTCGGACTCCGTCGCCAGGGCCTTGCGCAACCAGGCCGCCGCCAACCTGGGCGCCCTGACCCCATGGGGCCCGGACGAGGTGGTGTTCGCCAAACCCGTGGGCACGGACGGCCAGCTGGATGGCGCCGTCCTCATCGTGACGTCCACCAGCGCCGTAAAGGCCGATATCAGCCAGCAGTGGCTCTACATCCTCCTGGGCATGACCGCCGCCCTCATCGCCTTTGGCATCCTGGCAGCCGGGGTCAGCCGCTGGGTCCTGCGCCCGCTGGACCTGCTCAGCCGCCGGCTGCGGCACCTGACCGCCAGCCTGCCCTTCGGCGCCACTGCGTCGGATCGAGTGACCTCGCCGGACGCCGCGCCTGTCCGGCAGGGGCCGCCTGAACTCCGCGCCCTGTCCAGGTCCTTCGAGCAGATGGCTGCCGCCGTCGAGCGTTCCAGCCTTTCCCAGCGCCGCCTGGTGGCGGACGCGGCGCACCAGCTCCGGAACCCCCTCGCGGCCCTGCAGCTTCGCCTCGATTTCCTCGAACCGCACGTCACCGCGGCCGGCCACAACAACTACGAGCGGGCGGCGGCGGAGTCCCTGCGGTTCACTGCAATTCTTGATGACCTGCTCGCCCTCGCCACGGCTGAGGCGCCGCTTGCTGGTGAGGAAAAGCAGAAGGCCCGCTGTGTCCCGTCCGCCGTGGCCGCGGACCGGGCTGCGTTTTGGCAGGATGCGGCCGCCGGGCGCGGTGTGGAATTGATGTACGACGGCGGGCCGGCCGGCGTGGACGCTGCGCCCGATGCTGAGGGAGCCGCAGCCGCCATCACCGGGGGTGCGCTGGACCAGGTCCTGGACGTGCTGATTGACAACGCCTGCAAATACGCCGGGGCGGGTGCCCACGTGCGGGTGTCCTGCGCGGTCCGGCCGGCGTCCGGTGGCAGCGGCGGAAGCGTCGCCGTGACCGTGGCAGACAACGGGCCGGGCGTCGATGACGACCAGCGCGCCCGGCTCACCGAACGCTTCTACCGCGGGGCAGCGACGGCGGACCGCTCAGGCTCCGGACGGCCTGGAACCGGGCTCGGCCTGGCCATCGCCGACGCCTTGCTGGCCTCGTTCGGCGGCAGCCTGGAATTTGGGGCCACCCCCGGCGGCGGCCTGACCGCCGTCGTACATTTACCGGCAGCACCGCGGCGCGGCGGGCACCCTGATCCGGCCGATGGCGAGCGCGGGGAGGACCACCGATGAGTGATCCACTGCTGGACCGCCGGCTGTTTTTGGCCGCGGGCGCCGCAGCCGCGGCCGGACTGCTGACGGCCTGCACAGGCGGGAAGCTGCCCGAATACTCGCTGGGAGCCGGGGAACCCGCGGGCTTCTTCAGCGAATTCAGCGCGCTGCTGGCCAGCACCGTCGACAGTGCCGGCGCGGATTTCCGGCTCGTCCCCCGGCCGTCGGCAGGGACGGCGGAGAACCTGGACCTGTTGCGGAACGGAACTGTGGATCTGGCGCTCGCGCTGGCAGACGCCGCGGTAGTTGCGCCGGCGGGCCTGCAATCAATCGGCCGCCTGTACCAGAACTATTTCCAGCTGGCCGTCCCGGCCGGTTCGCCCGTCCGCAGAATGTCCGACCTGAAAGGCAAAGTGGTGAGCCTGGGCCCGGACAACTCCGGGACCCAGTTCACCGGCCTGCGCATCCTCGAAGCGAGCGGACTGACCAGGGCTGACGTCACCATGCACCCCGTGGCCCTCACCGATGTCACCGCGGCGATGGCGCGCGGCGAGATAGCGGCGGCGCTGTTCGCCGGCGGGCTTCCCGTCCTCGCCGTGGATCCACAGGCGAGCCCGCGGGGATCCACCGCCATCCGCCTGATCGACCTCTCGGCGGAGCAGCAGGTGCTCAGCGAGCGGTTCGGCGGCGTCTATGCGGCCGCTGACATCCCTGCCGGCATCTACGGCTCGGCCACCGGAGTGGGAACCATTGGCGTGGCCAGCCTGCTGCTCGTCCGCCCGGACGTTCCCGCGGCTGTGGCGGGCAGGATCGTGGAAATCCTGGTCACGCGGGCCGCGGACCTTATTCCGGCCGGCGCCCTCGGTGCCCAGTATTTGGACGTCCGGTCGCTGATCTCGACGTCGGGAATCCCACTGCACGCCGGGGCAGCGGCAGCGTACCGGCGCTTGCACGGGTAGGGGCCAGCCGGGTGATTGATCCTGTCGAAACCCCTGGATCTCGACAAGCTCGATCACCGGAGCCCCGGTGGTTGAGCCCGTCGAAACCCGGACCCCTGGATCTCCACAGGCTCGATCACCGGAGCTCAATCACCGGCGCCCGGTTATGTGCGCTGTATGAGGTTGAGGATGTTTCCCTCGCTGTCCAGGAACCAGGCGGCCTTCCCCCAGTCAGCGGTGGCAACGCCGTTCTCTGTCTTCAGGCCCGGAAAATCGTAGTCTTCAAAAACGACGCCGCGGCCCCGCAGTTCTGCCATCTCACGGTCCAGGTCATCTATTGCCCAGCCCATTTGCGTGTTCTTCGCCGTCCCCGCGTTCTCGGTCTCATAGACGAGGAAGCCCGTTCCGTTCCCGCCGCTGAACATCAGCCCGCCGTCCGGCGTAGTACTGGTCGGCTCCAGTCCCAGCTTGTCCTTGTAGAATTCCTTCGCCCTGTTGAGGTCCTTCGCGGGAAGGACAGCCATGATCTCTGAATCGTTGAGCATGATGAATTCCTTTGTGACTTGATTTCTCGCAATAATGGCGATGCTCTCCCCCGGTTGCGGTCCCCGGAACGTCACTGTCCGGGCGCCGCGTGACCGTCCGTTGCGCCATGAGCCGGGGCGGTCACCTGGGACTCTCCTGCGCCCCGCCAGCCATCATCGGCGCGAGGGTCCCCGAAGCTTATGAGGCCATTATGGAACCGATTGGGCGCTTACGGATATAGGGGATTTCAACCGCTTCAGGCGCAGTCCCGTTGGTCCCCGGACTTGTGTGGAATCCGGCGCTCCTTTTGTCAGCGACACTTAGCAGGTGCGTACTTTTGGTGTTGAAGAAGAATTCCTGATCGTTGATCCGTCCAACGGCAGCCCCCTGCCCCTGGCAGACCTGCTGCTCCTCAAGGACACCGGTGAAACGGCGGATCCTGCCACCCAGCTGGCTGTGGAGCTTCACCAGGAACAGCTCGAAGTAATAACGCACCCGCACAGCACGCTGAACGGACTCGCCGCCGAGATCATGTCAGGCCGCGCTTTTGCGGACTCGGTCGCCCGGAAGGCCGGTGCGAGGATCGCCGCCCTCGCCACATCCCCGGTGGCCGTGACGCCCCATGCCACCAGCAACACCCGCTATGACGCGCTGCTGGAAAAGTTTGCCCTGACGGCCCGCGAGCAGCTGACCTGCGGATGCCATATCCATGTCTCCGTCGACTCTGACGAGGAAGGCGTAGCGGTCCTGGACCGCATCCGTTCCTGGCTGCCGCCGCTGGTGGCGTTGAGCTCGAACTCCCCGTTCTGGAACGGCACGGACAGCGGCTACGCCAGTTTCCGCACCCAGGCCTGGAACCGGTGGTCCTCAGCCGGGCCGACGGAAATCTTCGGGTCGGCGCAGGCCTACCACCAGCGGGTGGCGGACCTGGCCGGCACCGGCGTAGTCACCAACGCTGATTTTGATGCCCGCCTCTCAGCCCGCCACCCCACCGTGGAAATCCGGGTGTCCGATGTTTGCCTCGATCCCCGCGACACTGTCC